>CAMCQT010000161.1 GCA_945877125.1 Candidatus Brevifilum fermentans
GATCGGCGGTCCCAAACAGATCGAGATCGCGGAAGCCATTGCCGCGCATTTCAAGGGCGATCTGCATCTGCTCTTTCAAGCTTCAGTCGTGGAACTGGTATCCATCTCTGGAGTTGGCGAAGCGACCGCTGCGCGCATCAAATCCGCTCTGGCTTTGTCGCGTCGTTTATCCATGACCAGCATGGATCGCGTAACGGTCAATTCACCTGGCGATGCCGCTGCGCTGTGCAGTGACATGAGTACCTTCGATGTTGAACATCTGCGCGTCATCATGCTCAATACAAAAAGCATGGTCTTGGGCATTGCGGATGTGTACAAAGGCTCGGTCAACTCATCACAGATCCGAGTGGCGGAGGTCTTTCGTCCTGCGCTGCAACGCAATGCGCCGAGCATCATCATTGCACATAATCATCCCAGTGGATCTTCTGAGGCTAGCAGTGATGACATAGCAGTTACAAAAGTTTTGGTTCAAGCTGGCAAGCTGCTCAACATTGAAGTGTTAGACCATATCATCCAAGGTCATGGTCGATTCACATCCTTGAAGGAAAAAGGAATGGGGTTTTCATGAGCCTCGTCCAACGTAACTCAAGAACGGAGGATGTATGACATGATCGCCACTCTTTCAACAACCGCACTTTCCATCCCCGCTCCATCTGTTGAATGGAATGTTGTTCTCGATGACCCACGTACCCTGGCAAGTCTTTTGCGAAAACGCAAACTACTTGGATACGGCGCATTTGGCGTCGTGTACAAAGTCTCTGATGCCGCGGTCAAGATCGGCTGCGTGGACGAGAACGAGCCGATCATTCAGCAGTGGGTCTATGAAACCCATGCGCGCGCCCTGCCCGTCTGGGCGTATCAACCGGAAGTGATCCTGCCGCGTATCGTGACGCGTGAAGTCTGTCCGCGACATGGATATCCATCCGATCTCTGGACACCAACTTCCGTCAACTGTCACTGCGGCGAAGCGCTGGCTATTCTTGTCATGCCAGTCGCTGAAACGCCCGATATGCTGCTTCTCAAAAAATCCGAGGCGGAGCAAATCTGGCAGACCGTCTATGACGCAGTCTTCAACAAATTCAGCGTCAGCCTTGACTTGCATTGGAGAAATATGATTTCTTTGCAGGACAGATTGCTGGTCTGCGATTTCGGAGACACCAACAGCAAGCTGGTTGAACTTTGGTAGTTGGGCTATCTGCCCATCAAATATTTCATGCAGGAAGGCGTATTGCCTTCCTGCTTTTTTATTATGAGGTCGCTGCGTTTGTTTGGTTCAAGCGAAACAGACAAATGCAGCAGTCTCAAAGGAGGCTGCTCAAAAATATATTGGAGGTATTCCGCAATGGAATTCTATTTTGATAACGACCAGGCATTGGACCTGGGCACACCCGCAAAGAAATACGCCAACAACCTGCAAGCCATCTGTCTCGCAAAAGAGATCATCGCGCAGGGACGCGCGGCTTCATCGAAAGAACAAGCCATCCTCTCCCGCTATGTGGGCTGGGGTGATTCCGCATTGCTGCGCCTTGCAAACGGCTCAAAGGAATTGAACGAACTCCTCACTGAAGATGAACTGCGCTCCCTGCGCGGCTCGTCGCTCAATGCCCATTACACCGCATTGCCCGTCATCGGCGCGATGTGGGATGCGCTGTCCTTCATGGGCTTTGGCGCACAGCCCGCGCGGATCATTGACCCATCTGCGGGCGTGGGACATTTCAAATCCCTGATGCCTGTCGCATTACGTGATTCGGCAGAATGGGCGGAAGTTGAACTGGACAGCCTGACCGCTCAAATCTTGAAGCTATTGCACCCTGAAAGCAAGGTGTTCGCCGATGGATATGAACGCGTGGACTTTCCCCACAACTGGTTCGACCTGGCGATCTCCAATGTGCCCTTCGGGGACTATGGCGTCGTCAAGCGCGAACTTCCATCCTTCCTGCGCAAGTCAATCCATGATTTCTTTTTCGCCAACACCGTCTCGCTTTTGAGACCAGGCGGGGTACTTGCCTTCATTACCTCGCGTTACACACTGGATAAAAAGGATAACAGCGTCCGCACCTGGCTGGCTCGTCATCTCGACCTGCTGGCTGCCGTGCGTTTGCCGAACAACGCCTTCAAGGAAAACGCGGGCACAGAAGTTGTGACCGATGTGCTGTTCATGCGCAAGCGCTTCGAGGAGAACAAGACCATGCCCGATTGGGTCGAGACCGAATTCCTTTCCCATAACTATCGGCAGACCAGTATCAACCGCTACTTCATGCGCAACCCGCAAATGATCCTGGGTGTGCAAGGCATGGATGGCACGCTGTACAAGTCTGACGGATACACCGTTCATGCAGATGAGCGCATTCTCGGTGAGTCAATGAAGGAGATGTTGCGCTCTGTATTGCCAGAGAACATCCTGAACGAAAGCAGCGAAGTTGTTTATGAAGAACACCCTTTGCATGAAATCGAAATCACCCTCTCCGCCCCAAAACCCGCAGACCAGGAACGCATCGATGGCTTGAAATCCATCTACCTGACCGCGAAGAAATTGCTCAAAGCGGAAACAAAAGGCGCGTCGCTGGTGGAGACATCGCAGCTGCGTCAGGAGTTGAATATTGCCTATGATGATTTCATAGCGAAGTATGGCGCGATCAACAAGGTCGCCAACATTCGCCTGCTGAGTGGATCATACGAAGCGCCCTTCCTGAAAGCATTGGAAGAATACAACCAAACTTCCGCCACTGCAAAGAAAGCAGACTTATTCTCTGCGCCGCTGGTGCGCTCGACCGCACAAGTTGAGTCGCCCTCGGTGGACGATGCCCTGCTAGTCTGTTTGGACAGCAAGGGCAAAGTCGATCTGTCATTCATTGCACGACTGAGTAAGACAACTGAAGAAGCCGTCACACAGCAGCTCGCGGGACGCATCTTCCGCCTGCCTTCGGGCAGGGAGTGGGTCACGGCGGACGAGTACCTGTCTGGCAACGTGCGCGAGAAACTGCGCGAAGCAAAAGCTGCGGCTGTGTTCGATGATTCATTTCAAGAGAACGTCGCCGCGCTTGAGAGCGCCATTCCGCTCGATCTCAAGCCCAGCCAGATCCGTGCTCCAATGGGAGCAGGTTGGATTCCAACGGAGTTGGTTGAGAAGTTCACCACCCATCTATTACACGAGGGTGAATATAAGATCGTCTACATCCCGCATCTGGCACATTGGGAGATCGACTCCGCCTATCTCTGGCGCGTCCCCGACAGCATCGCGAGAAGCCGTTGGGGAACGGTTCGCACACACGCGCTGGAACTGATCGAGGCGGGCTTGAACGCGCGCACTGTCACCATCCATGATGAAGTCGAAGGTGTGCGTTCCGTCAACCAGATTGAGACCGTCGCGGCGCAAGCCAAGCTGTCCGAGATCAAAGCCGAGTTCGAACGCTGGCTCTTCGATGATCCCGAACGCGCGGCACAGTTGTGCGTTCTGTACAACGAACGCTTCAACGCCTTTCGTGTGCGTGCATACGATGGTTCGCACCTCAGCGCGCCGGGACTCAATCGCAAGATCAACCTGAGAGCGCATCAGAAGAACGCAGTTTGGCGTGTCCTGCAAAGCCGCTCGACCCTGCTGCATCACGAAGTTGGGATGGGCAAGACTCTGGCCGCTTTGGTTGCGGCAATGGAATCAAAACGGCTGGGACTGACGCGCAAAGCCATGATCGTGGTCCCCAACCACATCACCTCGCAGTGGAACATGAGCGCGCTGGCGGCTTATCCCGGCGCCAACATCCTCGCTCCCACTCCGGCTGATCTCAGCAAGTCAAAGCGCGGAGAATTTCTATCACGCGTTGCCACCCATGATTGGGACATCATCATCGTTCCCTTCTCGTCCTTCAAGCTCCTGCCCGTTTCCGCCGAGACTCAATCGGATTTCTATCAGCGTGAAATTGATACGCTGTTCGATTACCTCTCGGAACTCAAGGCTGACAAATCGCCCACGCGCGCGATCAAGGAGATCGAGAAGAGCATCAAGCGCTTTCAGGTGAAACTCGACACCCTCGCCGATATGCGTAAGGACGATGAGAAGACCATCACCTGGGAGGAGCTGGGTGTGGATATGTTGATCGTTGATGAATTCCACGCCTACAAGAATTTGTATTTCTCAACCCGCATGACCCGTATCGCCGGACTGACCAACACCGACAGCCAGCGCGCATTCGATATGTTCGTGAAGTTCAGTTGGACGCAGCACAACGGCGGCAAGGTCATCGGATTGACCGGCACACCGGTCACCAACACTCTGGCTGAGTTTTTCACCATGCAGAGATACTTCCAATTGGAGACTTTGCAGGAACTCGGCTTGTCCCATTTCGACGCCTGGGCGAATCAATTTGCCTTAGCAGAGGCTGGCTTGGAGATGACACCCGACGGGTCAGGCTTCCGCATGAACACGCGCTTTCGCAAGTTTGTGAACGTGCCTGAGTTGATGCAGATCTGGTTTCAAGTTGTTGACGCGAAACGCGTTGACGACAATTCCGGTATCGAGCGTCCCGATTTGTTTGAGGGCAAGCCGGTCAAGGTCTTGACCGATGGTGGGCAGGCATTACTCGACTACGTCTCGACACTGGCAGAACGCGCCGAGAAAGTCCGCGCGCGGATGGTACAGCCCTACGAGGACAACATGCTCTGCATCACTGGCGATGGACGCAAAGCCGCGCTGGATTTGAGTCTGGTCATTCCCACTCCGCCCAACTCCGCCATGCCAAAGATAGACGCATTGGCAGATGTTGCGGCGGATATTTATGAAGCGACATCCACTGTGAAGGGGACGCAGATCATCTTTTGCGACCTGGCAACACCGAAAGGCAAATAGTGGGTAGTGGACAGTGAGCAGTGTGAAGTAAAAAAATCTGTGCAATCTGTGCAATCTGCGTAATCAACGGATTGTTTTTATTAAATCAAAGAGAGCGGACCATTATGGTTCGCTCTCTTTTTGGAGGTATCCATGAGCAACATTATTGACCCAGTGGAGGACGTGATTGTGATCGGCGAAGAAACTGCCGAAGAGGTTGCGTTCACCACCAATATCTACACCGAGATCCGCAAGCGCCTTGCATTACGCGGCGTGCCTGCGGAAGAGGTGGCATTTATCCACGATGCCAAAACGCCCGAAGCGCGAGCGAAGTTATTTGCCGCGGTCAACAAGGGCGAGATCCGTGTCCTGATCGGTTCGACCGAGAAGATGGGCACGGGCATGAATGTGCAGGAGCGTTGTATCGCCATGCACACCATCACTCCGCCCTGGCGTCCTGGCGACATTGAGCAACAAGTTGGAAGAGTTTTGCGACAGGGCAACCTGTTCCCGCAGGTCTTTCAATTCGTGCACGTCACCGAAGGAAGTTTCGATGCGTACGTGTGGCAGCTGCTCGAAAACAAAGCAGGCTTCATCGCCCAGATCGCGCGCGGGCAAGTCACGAACCGCGAGGTAGACGATGTGGACAACACAGTCCTGACCTTCTCCGAGATCAAGGCGCTTGCCTCCGGCAATCCGCTGATCATGCAGAAGATCGTCATGGACGCGGAACTTGCCCGCCTGAGCGCGATCCGCGCCTCATGGCAATCTTCGCAATCCGGTGTGCGCGGCAGTATTCGCGGCATCGAACTGAAGAAGGCGGACGCTGAAAAAAGTATTGGCATCTACCTTGAAGCCATCCAACAGCGCGATGAGCACACTACGGAAAAGTTTTCCATCCAGTTGAAACCATCCATTGATGCGGACATTCTGGAAATTGAGACTGACCGCGAAGCCGCGGGCAGGAAAGTGCGCCTGCTAGCGGCACATGCATCCATGCGCTTGGCAGGTAGAGGTCGCAGCGAGACCTTCATCGAGATCGGTTCGTATCGCGGCTTTGCGATAAATGTGACCGTCTCAACGATGGATGACAACAGCCAGCCTATCCCGCAGTTGTTTTTTAGGATCGGAAACGAGCTATTGCTGGTATCTGCCGAGACAGAAATTGGCGTGTCACGCAGTATGGATATCCGATTGAATTCACTGGAGGACATGCTTGAGAATGCAAAGGATCGCGTCCGTGTCGCTGAGGCAAAGATCCAAGCCGCAGTGACCGAGATGAACCGCCCCTGGGATCACGCTCAAAGATTTCTTGAACTCCAGGAGAAGGTATCAAATCTGGATGCATCCTTGAACAAGGATGCTCAAATTCCGCTCGTACCAACACCTCAATCCGCCCGTGAACTGATCGCCCAAAAAAGCGATACTGTGGGCGAGATGCGAAAAGCACTTTCAGCCATGCGAGCCATGCTTGCCGATCCCGGCATCGTCGTGCGCTTTGCAGGACAGAACGACATTCTGTCTGTGGAGGGTCTGGATGATCTTGGCAGGGAGATCGAGATCAAGCAAGCCCTGTTCGATTTTGGGGCTGCCCTGGTGCAGTTCGATCTATTCGGTGGTTTCGTGGCTGCACCCACGAAGAAGAACCGCCGCCGCTAGAAATGTTTTGGGAGGGCAATCCGCCCTCCCTTTTTTATCATATGACTTCTGTGGAAATTTATGAAACAGACATCGCGAGTAACAAATACATAGAAGTTCACAAGACGTTTCTGTTCTTTTCTTATGTGTCGCCACCCATTCTCTGAGGAAAAACTTGATAATCCTTTGTTACCTTTCCAATTTCAGCTTTTCCTGCCACATGCGCTTCCCACCAATATATTCCAGTGTACTTTCCAAATAAAGGCTTCTCGGTTGTGTATTCCTTGAAGTGGCCGCGTCTGAAGTGCAGGCTTTGCGGAGAAGATTTTTCCGTTTGTTCATAAATGGTCCGCCTTATTTCACGCGCAGGTAAAACCTTGAGGACATGGTGCCGTGTGCCATTTGATCGAGATCGACGGTTTTTGATGTTGGGATTCTTCCCCCCGTGTTCCTCTAAAACAATGTTTTTGCAGTGCATTAACCCAATTGAGAAGAAGACCATTGAAAGAAAATTTTCAGTCAAAGAATGTGCCATCTCTTCTGTTACAGAATTGCGCATCTTTGTCATAGAGGGAATTAGAAAATATTGCACCAGAGAATCTGTTGAATATCGTCCGTTTGGTGAAAGCATACAACTAGCTCCAAGAGGATAAAAAATTACGGGAGGGCGCTTACTCTGTGCACTATTAAAGAAAAAGAATGTGCAGTTCCATCCCTCATTTGTTTTTTTTGACACCAAAAAAACGCCGAATTTAAGAGTTTGATTTTGTTCAGAGATCCACTCAAGCCATATGTTTTGATAAGGCGGCGCAATGCTCGGAAGTTCTGCAACGGAATACTTTTTGGGCAATGTGGAAGATATGTTGGAGACTAAAAATTTCTGAACATCATATTCTTTCAATGTTCGCAGTTCGGTGATTGCCTTGTTTTCATTTACAAAAGAAACAACTTCATCAAAAAATAAATTCATACTCTCGCCTCTCTCTTATATTATTTTTTTTAGCAGTTTACCATACCAATTCGAGGCTGTTTTATTGTGCGACGAAAACCAGACCTGCTGCCTAATTTTTCTCAATAAATCAAATTGGATTTAGCGATTTGGTGGAGTCGCTCACAAAGAAAAGTTACCACTAATGAATATCTGGAGGGCAATCCGTCCTCCCTTTTTGTATGTCCCCTGTGGAAGTTTGTGAGTTCAATAAATTCGCAGAGTTCCACAGCGGCCTTACACAGTGTTGATTTTATAAATCGTTGTGTATGAATTCGGGAAGGCGGTTCAACTTTCCCGCTTTGGCGACGCGGTCGCAGTATCGCTACGCAAGCGTCGCAAGTAACTACCAGCAGAGAGTCTCACAAGGACTCTCTGCTTTTTTATTCAACTATGTCCAATTATGGAGAAGCGCTATGAAATTGCTGTTTGACCTTGTTCGCGGTAATCTATCGAAAGAAGCGAAAATAATGAAAATATTATCGAGCGGAACGGACGAATTGTTATCGGGCTTAATGAGCGACAAAATACAAAAATTCCTGCTCGATAATATAGAGATGCCCCCGAAAATAGTATACAAAGACGTGCCGAATATGGCGCCCCCGTATGAAGAAATGTGGTTTGAGTGGGCAGACAATGGGACTTTCTCCCGGATAGGAGTACATGTTCACGTCACCAAGCAAAATAATACCGAAGGTTGGGTTTACTGGCTTACCGTTCACGTAGAGACGCAGCAAGGAGCGGGAACGTTGCCATATGTGATGACATTTTCAATTCCGCCGAGTGGAAGAGCGATCTCCTTGCATTATCAGTATTTCCCAGTGGATCATGCGTTAGCATCAGAAAAATACTTGGACATATTACTCCCAGCGTTTAGCATTTGCGCAGGCATGGTAATTTTCGCCATTGGCTTACTGCATTGCAAAAATATCGTGCAAATTGAAAAGGGTGGCAAGAATCCCAACATCAAGAATCGCCGCCATCGCTCCAAAGGGACAAAACATTACGTACTCAATGTAGTGCCTGCACGCAACATCAAGCGCATGGAATATGAACATCCCATCAACGGGTCTCCGCAGAGAATACATTTCCGACGCGGACACTTCAAGGAGTTCACCTCTGAAAGGCCCTTGTTTGGAAAGTACACCGGAGTATTCTGGTGGGAGGCGCATGTGGCGGGAAAGGCTGAACTCGGAAAGGTGGTC
>CAMCQT010000162.1 GCA_945877125.1 Candidatus Brevifilum fermentans
CCCTACATCGCCGCTACGTCGCTTGTGTTGCAGTCGGGACTCCAAACTTCCGAAGTCTTAAAGACTTCGGAAGTTTTTACTTTCGGTTGTAAAATCATCCTGTCATTGGAGACCGAATGGCGCGCCACGCGCGTCAGGCTCGCTACCCAAAATTTGACGCAACCTCAAATTAGGAGACCCAAATGACCCCCACGTACTACCCCCCAGAACCGTTCCGTATCAAAGTGACCGAATCAATTCGCCTCATCCAACCGGCTGAGCGCGAATTCGCTCTTAAAGAAGCAGGCTACAACCTGTTCTCGATGAAAGCCGAAGACATGTTCATTGACCTGCTAACCGACTCAGGCACAGGCGCGATGAGTTCCGAGCAATGGGCTGCCATCATGCGCGGAGATGAATCCTACGCAGGCGCGCGCTCGTTCTATCGCCTTAAGTCTGCCGTCGAGGATATCTTTGGCTTCAAGTTTTTCGCCCCCACCCATCAGGGGCGCGCCGCCGAGAATATCCTCGCCGCGTGCCTGGTCAAGCCCGGGAATTACATCCCCAGCAACATGCATTTCGACACCACCGACGCCAACATCCGCGCGCGCGGCGGACGCCCGACCAATCTGGTGATCGACGAAGCCTTCGACCCTGCCAATCTGCATCCATTCAAAGGCAATATGGATATTGCCAAACTGCGTGCCTTCATTGAAAAGGTTGGGGCGGAGCAAATCCCGTTCGGAATGATGACCGTCACAAATAACGCGGGAGGCGGTCAGCCTGTTTCGATGGAAAATCTCAAAGCGGTGGCAGCAGTCTACCGCGAGCACAAGATCCCGTTCTTCATTGACTCAGCCCGCTACGCCGAGAACGCCTATTTCATAAAGCTACGCGAAAAAGGCTATGAAAATAAGTCTGTGATCGAGATTGCGCGCGAAATGTATGCCCTAGCCGACGGCATGACCATGAGCGCCAAGAAAGATGCCATTGTCAACATCGGCGGGTTGCTCTGCCTGAACGACGAAGCGCTGTTTCAAAATGTCAAAAATGAGTTGATCCTGCGCGAGGGCTTCCCCACCTACGGCGGACTTGCCGGACGCGACCTCGAAGCGATGGCGGTTGGCTTATATGAAGGACTCGACGAAGCCTATCTCGCCTATCGCCTGTCGCAAACCGCCTACCTCGCAGCGCGGCTCAACGACGTAGGCATTCCCACCATCCAACCTGCCGGCGGGCACGCCGTTTATTTGGACGCCGCGCACGTCTTCCCGCACATTCCGCAAAGCGAATTCCCTGGACAAGCCCTAGCCGTGGAGTTGTTCCGCGAAGGCGCCATCCGTGGAGTTGAAATCGGCTCAGTCATGTTTGCCTACCCCGATCCTGATTCTGGCAAAATGATATTTCCCAAGCTGGAGCTTTTGCGTCTCGCCATCCCACGCCGTACCTACACACAAAGTCACCTCGATTATGTTGCCGATTGCGCCGCAAAGATCAAATCCCGCGCCGATAAAGTTCGCGGCTATAAATTCACATACGCGCCAGAGTTGCTGAGGCACTTCACCGCGAGGTTTGAACCGTTGTAAAAAATCGTAGTAACGACTTCAGTCGTTGTTGGCTAAAAAGCGACTGAAGTCGCAACTACAAAAGCAGGAAACCATGATCCCCAACCAATGGTACGGCATTCTCGAATCGAACGAAGTCAAAAAAGAGAAACCTATCGGCTTCACGCGCATGGGCGAAAAGATGGTCGCCTGGCGCAATCGCAGCGGACAGGTTACCGTGATGAGCGATCTTTGTCCGCATCGCGGCGTGGCATTGAGTGCGGGAAAATTGGTGGATGATTGCATCCAATGTCCCTTTCACGGATTTGAATACGACACTTCGGGAGATTGCCGCTACATCCCAGCGAATGGAAAAAACTCCCAGCCGCCCAAAGCCATGCACGTCAAAACCTACGTGACGCGTGAAGCCCACGACATTATTTTCATCTGGTGGGGTGAGCCGCGCGCGGACGAGAATTATCCGCCTTTGCCGTGGTTTGAGAATATTGGCGCGGATATGGTCTACTCGACCATCCGTAACCATTGGAAGAATCACTACGCCCGCGCCATCGAAAATCAACTGGATGTGGTTCACCTGCCTTTCGTCCACTACAACACCATCGGCAGCGGAAACCGCGCACTGGTTAATGGCCCTGTCGCGAAGGAAACTCAACTCGCCGCTGGCAGTTATCGCCTCGACTTGTGGGTAGATAACAAAGCGGATCAAGGTCAGAAACCGATCAAGCCTTCTGAAATGCCCGAACCCACACGCCGCCCGCTGATCCAGTTCCGCTTCCCCAACCTCTGGCAAAACTGGCTCTCGGACGATTTTCTCCTCTTCCTCATCTTCGCCCCAATTGACAACGAAAACACGATGATGTACCTGCGCCAATATCACAAAATGCGGATTCCCGTTTTGCGCCAGTTGTTTGAATTTTTCGGCGGACTGGGCAATCTCTACATTTTGAATCAGGATAAACGGGTGGTCATCACCCAGCGACCGCCGCGCCCTGATTTGGACATCGGCGAAATCCTCATCCCTGGCGATCATCCCATCGTGATGTATCGCAAACGACGTAGGATGTTGATCGAAGAA
The DNA here is from genome assembly GCA_945877125.1 of Candidatus Brevifilum fermentans. Taxonomy (GTDB): domain Bacteria; phylum Chloroflexota; class Anaerolineae; order Anaerolineales; family Villigracilaceae; genus Villigracilis. The sequence continues at coordinate 2,620 of CAMCQT010000162.1, forward strand.
GGAACAGAAAAGTAGTTCATGTCATTGCGAGGAGCGATCTTGTTCGTTGCGACGAAGCAATCTCCTTGCAAAGCAGGAGATTGCTTCGTCGGGGAAAGCACCCTCCTCGCAATGACATGGATTAAATAAAAAATTTGTCAGCAGTCTAACCTGCTGACAAATTTTTTATTTATAGAGAGATAGAGAGAAGTAACTGCTACAATAGAGCAAATTTTTTATCCGTAGCGCCGACCTTATCAATAGAAATTGGAGAAACCATGTTATCAAACTTTTCCCGCTGGCTTACCTATACCTGTGCTTTATTGTATGCAATTCTAGGAACACTTTTATTTCTGTTTCCCGCACAACTTGCGCCTGTCTTTGCCTGGAAAGTGACCGCATTCATGACCATCACCATCGGCGGCTGGTGTCTCGGCAACGCATGGCTGGCGTACATCAACGCCCGCCGCTGGGAGTGGAAACTGGTCTACAGCTCGCTGATCTATTTATGGCTGTTTGGCATCGGCGAGTTGATCGTGCTGTTCGTCTTCCGCGACAAGTTGAAACTGGAACATCCCATCGCATGGCTTTATTTCATCACACTGATCGTTAATGCGCTGGCGGCATTCGTCGGCGTATTTGATTATCTCCGCATTCGCCCATCCAACCAGTTGAGCGGCACCGCCATCACAAAAATTCAAAGTCTGCCCGCAGTTGCATTTATGATTTTCGTCGGCTTTCTCGGCTTGTATGGATTAACCGCACAGATCGGCGACATCGGCACCAATGGCGGCATCTTCCCTGAGGTCATGTCATTGTTTACCTTGCGCAGTTTCGGGGTTTTCTATTTTGCGCTCGCGCTGGCGGTTGTCCCCTCTTTTTGGGATCGAAGCCTGAACGCAATCCTGCATCAATCCTTCGCCGCATACGGATTGATCGTCTTCATCACCGCTGCCGCATTTATCTACATTGGTCTCTTCAACTTTGCCGAGCGTCCCGGCGGATTGGCGTATTTCGGCGTGTATCTTGCGGTGGGCATTCCGTTGACCTTCGTCTTCATCAAATATGGCACAGGGGTCAGCAGAAAATAAATGGCAAGACTCATTTCACTTGGCAGTCTTGCCGCTTTATTCTTTAGCAGTACCTTCGTCTTGAACCGCGCCATGAGCCTGCAAGGCGGTCACTGGGTCTGGACCTCCAGCCTGCGCTTCGGCTTCATGCTGATTTTTCTGGTCGTACTTTTGCTGGCCACACAAGGCAAAAAAGCGCTGACCGACGCAAAAGAAGTCTTTCAGCAACATTGGCAATTCTGGGTTCTGGCGGGCAGTATCGGCTTCGGCGTTTTTTACTCGCTCATCACATTCAGCTCGCAATATGCCGCGGGCTGGGTTGTGGCAACCACCTGGCAGACCACCATCCTCGCCACGCCCATCGTGCTGATTCTCTTCGGGCGCAAAGTCCCAGCCAAAGGGTTGATCTTCACGGGCATCATCTTTGTCGGCATCATTCTGGTCAACATCGAACACGCCGCGCTGACCAGTTTGCGCGAAGTCCTGTTCAGCGCCCTGCCTGTTCTGGTCGCCGCCTTCGCCTACCCAATCGGCAATCAACTGGTCTGGGAAGCGCGCATGGGACACAATCCACGCATCCCCCACATCCATCATCCTATTTTGGAGAATGGCTTCGCCCGCGTCCTACTCCTGACGGCTGGGTCGCTCCCCTTTTGGCTGATCCTACTCCTTGTCAGTTCGCCGCCACCGCCCACCCGCGGACAACTGCTCAGCACCGCGCTGGTCGCTTTGCTGTCGGGCGTCATCGCCACCACGCTTTTTTTGTACGCCCGTCACCTTTGCCAAAAGCCCTACGAGATCGCCGCCGTAGATGCCACCCAATCCATGGAAGTGGTTTTCTCCCTGCTCGGCGAAATCATCTTTTTGGGAGCGGCGTTCCCAGGCGCGCTTGGCATGGCAGGCGTCGCGCTGACCATCATCGGATTAATTGCATACATGGGGAAACAGGTCAAATAAATTTAGCCTGCTGTAGATAAAAACAGCGGTGATTATTACGGATAAAGTCTATTATCCAAATCTGCAATTTTCATAATTCACGAGTGAATTATAATAACAGGCATGAAGAACCCCATTAAAATACTCGTAATTGACGATGACAAGGCGCTCTTACTTGGCTTAGCCGAAACCTTGAGGCGGGAAGGATGGTATCAGGTAATCACAGCGAGTAATGGAAATCTTGGCATTCAACTGGCTGAAAAAAACATGCCGCACCTGATCATCTGCGATGTGATGATGCCGCCACCCGATGGCATGACTGTGTTGAAAACGCTGTCCAAAAATCCTGTCACCGCCGCGATCCCGTTTATCTTCCTCACCGCCCACACAGACCCACAAGATAGGCTGAGCGGCATGGACTTGGGCGCAGATGACTATATTATAAAACCCTTCAGCAAGGACGAACTGCTTATACGCGTGCGCACCCTTCTGCGGCGCAGAGATATAACCCAGAGCATGGAGCGGCAAAACTCAGAAGAAGAAATCAATCTCCTGCGCGCAGAAATCCTCGAAACCATGCAGAAGTTTGACACCAACCACAACGAACTGGCGGAAGCCATGGCGCAGATACTATCGTTGCGAGACAGCGAAACAGAGGAACATTCCCGCCGCGTGGTGGAATTAAGCGACAGCCTGGCGCGCGAACTTGGCATGGGAGAAGACCTTCTTCAACCCATTCGTCTGGGCGCGCTTCTCCATGATATAGGCAAAATTGGCATCCCCGATTCGATCCTGTTCAAGGCAGGTCCCCTGACCGATGAAGAGCGCAAAGTAATCATGACCCATCCATCGCTGGGCAAGCTGATCCTCCAGCCGCTGGGACTGCCGCCCGTCGCAATCGAAATCACCTATCATCATCACGAACGCTGGGACGGCAGCGGATACCCCGACGGTTTGGCGGGCGAAGCCATCCCGCTTTCCGCGCGTATTTTTGCCATCGTGGATGTCTGGGATACACTCACCCGCGACCGCCCCTATCGCAAAGCATGGTCAGAAGAAAAGACAATCGCCCACATCAAAGAGCAGGCAGGCAAACATTTTGACCCAAGCCTTGTGGAAAAGTTTCTAGCTGTTATTAAACTTGAAAGCAAGGACAAATGATATTGGTAGATGAAGAAACTAAAATTCTTTCAGCCTATCCGAATTTAGGGGGATTAACCGCTGCATGAGGATACAAACCAATTAGCCGCAGAAATAACTCCGAGGGGGTGGAATGATTAGACTTCTTGCGAAAGTCTCAAAACCTTCACCACGGAGACACCGAGTCGCGGAGTTTTTAATATTTTTTTCTCAGTGCCTCCGTGACTCAGTGCTTCAAAAAAGACCGACTATTGTTCATCATTTACTTATGCAAAAGGTCTATTATAGATTTGTTCAAAATCGATAAAATAACCCAGCAAACCCAGCAGGGGTATCATGTCTTTTCGGGGAAAATCATGTCATCCCTTTGGGATTTGGTCTTCCGGACAAAATTTCCTACAATCCTGCCATCCCTTCGGGATTGAAAGTGCGTAACTTCAGTACTCAAAAGGGAGCCAAAACCAATTTTAGGCTCCGCGCCCGCCGCTGCCTGCTCCTAGCATGAAAGACATTTCAAATCTGCAAACGGCTTTTCAAGTCTGTAAATTGACAGTTTACCAGTAGGCTTATAATCAATTGCATGAATGAACCCACTCGCTTACTTATAATTGATGATGATAAATCTCTCCTGCTGGGCTTGGCAGAAACCATCAGGCGCGAAGGAACCTATCAAATCACGACAGCCGATAACGGGGAATTGGGCATTCAACTGGCAGAAGCAAATCTGCCGCACCTCATTATCTGCGATTTGATGATGCCGCCACCTGACGGATTGGCTGTGCTAAAAACATTATCCGCAAACCCCGCCACCGCTACAATTCCGTTTATCTTCCTGACCGCCCGCACAGACGAAAAGGACAAAATAAACGGCATCAATCTGGGGGCAGATGATTACATCACAAAACCATTCAGCAAAGATGAATTAATCGGGCGCATCCGCGCCATTCTGCGCCGCAAAGGAATTACCGAGGCTAACGAACACCTCAAGAGCATGGATAAAATCAGCCTGCTCAGCACTAAAATTCAAGCTCTAGTCCAAAATTTTTCCACCGATCAACAAGAGCTGGCAGAAGGCATGGCGCAGATGCTTGCCCTGCGGGATAACGAAACAGCAGATCACGCCCGCCGCGTGGTGGAGTTAAGCGACAGGCTGGCATATGAACTGGGTCTCGAGGAAAACACCCGCCAGCATATTCATCTGGGGGCGTTGCTGCACGACGTTGGCAAAGTTGGCATTCCTGATTCGATCCTGCTCAAGCCAGGCGAGCTGACCGACGAGGAACGCAAGATCATGATGACCCACCCCACCATTGGAAAGAGAATCCTCCAACCCCTGGGATTGCCGCCGACCGTGATCGACCTGGTTTATCATCATCATGAACGCTGCGATGGCAACGGATACCCCGACAGGCTGACGTGCAAAAAAATCCCGCTCGCCGCACGCATCTTCGCCATTGTGGATGTCTGGGACGCGCTGACCAGTGACCGTCCCTACCGCCCGGCATGGTCGCAGGAAAAAACAATTGCCTACATCAAAGAACAGGCGGGCAAGCATTTCGACCCCGATGTTGTGGAAAAATTCCTGATCGTCATCCAACGCGAAAACAAAGGAAGGTGATATTTTGCTGGCGAACATGAATACTGCGAATAAGCCCCGCACTGTCCTCATCATCGATGATGAAATTAAAATATTGCTTGGACTACGAGTCTTGTTGGAGCGCAATGGCTACAAAGTAATCGTGTGTGAAAATGGATCATACGGCTTAAAAATGACAGAGGAAGTCCTCCCTGATTTAATTATCTGCGACGTCATGCTGCCGATGATGAATGGCTATCAAGTCAAGGAGAAAATATCAGCCAACCCCCGAACAAAAGACATCCCCTTCCTTTTTTTGTCTGCCCGCGCTTCAAAGGCTGACAAAATAAACGGCTTCGCTGCCGGCGCAGATGATTACATTACAAAGCCCTTCGACCCGCAGGAACTTGCGGCGCGCATCCATGCCATCTTCCGCCGCCAAGACGATGCCAAACGGGAAATGAATCAACAGATTGAGCGTGTCCAGTCCGAAATCTCATACAAACTACAAACGTCCATAGCGCAGCAGATGTTTTCCCATATCGGGGATAAAACAGAAGAACATGGCAGTCACGTGATTGGGTTAATCGAAAGTCTGGCACGCGAACTTGGCTTGGAAGAACAAGTCCTCGAACATATCCGTATGGGAGCGCATTTCCATGATATTGGCATGACTGGCATACCCGATGCAATCTATTTCAAGCCAGGTCCTTTGACCGATGAGGAACATAAGGCAATGATGACCCATGTGAATCTGGGTAAAGAAATTCTCCAAACGTTGAAATTGCCCTCTACCGTGGTTGATCTGGTTTATCATCATCATGAACGCTGGGATGGCAGCGGATACCCCGACGGTTTGGCAGGCGAAGGCATCCCGCTTGCCGCGCGCATTTTTGCCATCATAAATGTATGGGATGCGCTCACCTCAGACCGCACTTATCGCAAAGCATGGTCCGAAGAAAAGTCAATTGCATATATCAAAGAACAGGCGGGTAAATATTTTGACCCGTACATCGCGGAAAAATTTCTCTACATCATCCAACGTGAAAATAAAGGAAGGTGATATTGTGCCCGCAAACGAGACGACAAAACCCCGCACCATTCTCGTTATTGACGATGACCAACCCATGCTGCTTGGGCTAAAAGTACTGTTGGAGCGCAGCGGCTATAAAGTACAGACTTGTGAGAACAGCCTGTCTGCCATAAAAATAGCAGAGGAAACCCAACCCAACCTGATCGTCTGCGACGTGATGATGCCGCTCATGGATGGATTCAAAGTACGGGATGAATTATCCGCCGACCCGCTGACCAGCGGCATCCCCTTCCTC
>CAMCQT010000163.1 GCA_945877125.1 Candidatus Brevifilum fermentans
GGCGGACAGATCACCGGCGTGGCGCTGGTGGTCAATGAAGATTATTATTTGCCAAGGTCATACATCGAACAGATCGTTTTTCGTTTTTATCCGAACTCTGCCACTGCCTTTGATGCCTATCAACAAGGCGAGGTTCTTGGCGTAAGCCAGCTTACCAATGATATTTTGCAACAGGCATTGATGGAACCCGCTTTCTCCGTTTACACCAGCCGTCTGCCGCAAATGGGATTGGTCTTCTTAAACCTGAATAATCCCACTGTGGCATTTTTGCAAAATGAAAAAGTTCGGCACGCGCTTTTGCTGGGCACCAATCGCAGCCGCATTGTCTCGCGTATCATGCAGGGACAAGCCATTATCGCAGATGGTCCAATTTTGCCAGGTTCATGGGCTTACTATAATGAGATCGAACATTTTGATTATGACCCGGATGCAGCCGCCGTAATGTTGAAAGACGAGGGTTATGTCATTCCAGCCAGCGGCGGGGATGTGCGCGCCAAAGACGGTCAATTCCTGAACTTTACAATGGTTCACCCCGACGACGCAATCCATACTCAGATCGCGCAATCCATTCAGGCAGATTGGGCATTGATCGGTGTGAAAATAGACTTGCAATCTCTGCCTTATGATACGCTGGTAAATGATTCTCTCGCGTCACGCAACTATCAAGCCGCACTCGCAGATTTAAACACCATGCGCACGCCAGACCCCGACCCCTATCTTTTTTGGCATCAATCAGAAGCCACTGGCGGACAGAATTATTCGCAATGGGATAACCGCACTGCCAGTGAATATCTCGAAACCGCGCGCACCCAGGCAGATTTTGAATCGCGTGCGCGTTTGTACCGTAATTTTCAAGTGGTGTTTGTAAAAGACATGCCTTCGCTGCCATTGTATTACCCCGTCTATTCTTACGGAGTGGATACACAAGTACAGGGCGTGCAGGTTGCGCCAATGTATGACACAAGTGACCGCCTTGCATTGATCTCGGAATGGTTTTTGGTTACACGGCGCGCACTTGAACAAACTCCTGTGCCGACGGTTTCACCGTAAATTTTTATTGGCAGGGACGGAGCGCGTGCGTTCTGCCCCTGCATTCATTTTATGCCCACCCAAAAAGACCACCATTATCTTGCCGCTGGCGTTCCTGAATTGGAGAATTATTTGCTCTCCAGGGAATTATATTATCCGCTTAGTTTGGAATTGCCCCAGTTGACCTTGGGCGGGATTCTTTTGTCTTTGGCGCGGATGGGAACACAAGCCGCCAAATTCGAGGCGGAGGTTGGGGTGATCCGCTCAAAGTGGCGAGCGGCTTGGGATGGCAAATCCAGCCGCGAGATTAAGGCGCGAAGCGAGTTGTGGCTCAATTATCTGTCTGAATATCGGGCAGATCACAAAGCGGGCGCCCGTCTCTATCCGCAAAATGTCCGCTATCGAGCCATGCTCAGTCTGCTGGGTAAAGCCGAAGAAGATTCAGATGCGTTTGTAAAAAGTGTTTTCAAGGAAGGCAAGTTTGTTTGGGAAGAGGAATGTGCGCCGAATTTTTCGCGCGAAACTTTTTGGTATTTATACGGAACTTTGAAGGAGTAACCATGTCTGACGCAAAAAGCGCAATTGAGTATGCTCACAAAAACCGTGAGCGATTTACAAAAGAATTATCCGAGTTCATCAAGATCGAATCGATTTCAACCGATGACGAATACAAACCGCAGGTCGAAAAAGCCGCGGAATGGGCGGCGGAACATTTACGCAAGATCGGCATCGAAAATGTAAAACTCATGCCCACCGGCGGACATCCCGTTGTGTACGGCGATTGGTTAAACGCGAAGCGGCCCGGCGCGCCGACGGTTTTGATCTACGGACATTACGATGTGCAGCCCGTTGACCCCATTGAATTGTGGGAAACTGCGCCGTTTGATGCAACCATCAAAGGTGACTATCTTTTTGCGCGCGGTTCCTCAGACATGAAGGGACAAGTGATGGCGACCTTGAATGCCGTCGAATCCATCATGCAGGCCGGCGATTTCCCCGTCAACTTAAAGTTTATGTTGGAAGGCGAAGAGGAAATTGGCTCGATGAATATGGGGAGCTTTTTGCCCAAGCACAAAGACTTGTTCAAAGCTGATTTTTGTTTGAACCCCGATGCCGGCGCGATCTCAGCCGATGAACCCACCATCACCTTTGGCTTGCGCGGACTTGCCTATTTTGAGCTGCATGTTTACGGCCCACCGCGTGACCTGCACTCAGGCTTATTCGGCGGCACGGTGCATAATCCTGCGCAAGCGCTCGCTGAGTTGATTGCGGGGATGCACGATGAAAACGGCACAGTGACTTTGCCAGGTTTCTACGACTCCGTGCGCCCCGTCACTGAACAGGAACGCGCAGCGACAGCAAAACTGCCGACCACGCCAGAAAGTTATTTGGAACAAACGGGTGTGCCTGCCTTGTGGGGTGAAAAAGAATACACCCCCGCCTTGCGTACCGGCGCGCGTCCTACGCTCGAAATCAACGGCTTGCTTTCAGGTTGGACGGGGCCCGGCTCAAAGACCGTTTTGCCCGCCAGGGCAATGGCAAAAATTTCCTGCCGCCTCGTGCCAGATCAAGACCCTGCCGAAGTTCAAAAGCAGTTGATGAAGTACGTCGAAGACCATGCGCCCAAGACCATCACCTGGGAAGTGAAATCTCTGCACGACAGCCCGTGGGCGATCACCGATGTCAATACCAACGGCGTGCGCGCCATAGCTGCCGCAATGGAAACGGTTTGGGGCAAGCCTCCACTTTATCGTCGCGAAGGCGGCTCGATTGGCGTGGTTGCCATGCTGCAAAATATCTGCGGCGTTGAGTCGGGTCTCGTCGGCGGCGGCTTGCCCGATGACAATATCCACTCGCCCAATGAGCGGATGCACCTGCCAACCTGGCACAAGAACATGGATGCGTTCATCCATTTCTTTTTCAATATGAAATAATTAACGTCATGTCATTGCGAGGCGATGTTCTTTCGCCGAAGCAATCTCCAAATATAAGGAGGTTGCTTCGGGCAAAAAACAAGAGCATCCTCGCAACGACATGATACAAAAAGGACTTATAGGTAAATGGAAGACAGAATTATCACCTACGGTGGACAGGCAGTTATTGAAGGCGTAATGATGCGCGGGCAAAAGGCACTCGCCATTGCCATGCGCGCGCCTGACGGCACGATCGCAATTCATACAGAAAAGCTCGCGAACGTTTATCGTTCGGGCATCACCAAAATTCCGTTTTTGCGCGGCTCCATTCTTTTATGGGATGCCCTCGGATTGGGAATGAGCGCCCTCACAATTTCTGCGAATATCCAAACAGGCGAGGATGAAAAACTGGAGGGTCCCGCTCTTTACCTAACCCTCGGGCTGTCACTAACCCTCGGCATTGGACTCTTCTTTTTGCTCCCCGCAGGCATTGGCGGACTCGCCGAACATTATCTCGGCTGGAGTTCCTGGCTCAACAACCTGACAGAAGGACTCCTGCGCTTGCTGTTTTTGGTCGGCTACATCTGGGCCATCAGTTTTATGCCTGACGTGAAACGACTTTTCATGTATCACGGTGCAGAACATAAAACCATCAACGCCTTCGAAGCCGGCGCAGAGTTGACCCCCGAAGTCGTGGCAAACTATCCCATTGAACATGCGCGCTGCGGAACCGCTTTTCTGCTCACGCTGGTATTGCTTTCCATTATCATCTTCACGGCATTGGGTCCCATATCCATTTTATGGCGTCTTGCCACACGCGTACTATTTATCCCAATTCTTGCAGGTATTGCCCTCGAATATCTCCGCTGGACAGCCAATCACTTAGACAGCCCGTTTGTTCGAATGTTGATCACGCCGAACCTCGCGTTGCAGCACCTCACCACCCGCACCCCCGACCACTCCATGCTCGAAGTGGCAATCGCGTCATTTAATTCCATGCGCAAAGCGGAGCAGGAAACAGCCTAAGAATTTCAAGTTTTATGAATCAAAAAAACACCCGCTGAAAGGCGGGTGTTTTTTTGTGGTCTCAACTGGGCTCGAACCAGTGACCTTTCGGATGTGAACCGAATGTTCTAACCAACTGAACTATGAGACCAGGAAAGCGACGGACATTATAGTATAGGGCTCATCGTTTGGCAAGTGATTTATGGCGGCGGCAAATAATCCCATGGATTCACTTTCCAGGTCGAAGTCATCAGCTCAAAGTGTAGGTGCGGACCCGACGAGCGTCCTGTGGTGCCCACCGCGCCGATTCCCTCTCCCTGCCCAACACTTTGACCACAGCCTCTGTAAATGGCGCTCAAGTGGGCGTACAGCGACTGGAAGCCATTTCCGTGGTCAATCATAATCATGTTGCCATAGCCATAATCGTTCCAGCCCGAATACACGACCACGCCTGCGTCTGTTGCGTACACACCTTCGCCTTCACTTCCTGCAAAGTCAAGACCTCGATGATTTGTTTTCTCGGAATAATCGAAGCCCGAAAGATAATGCTTGTTGGTCGGGTAGACATACGTGCCATAGCCCACCGCGCCGCCGCTGACCGGCTCACACGCGCCCTGCCCAAGCACCCGTGCCGATGCGGGGTTTTCACGCGTCACACCAAGCGGGGCGCTCCAGTTCACAAATTCCCGCGAACCGCCGGGGATAATCAACCACGTGGCAGTTTTGATGTTTGCGTTTTCGTAGTCGCCAACTGTATTGGGGTCAATTTTATTACCAGGAAAATCGATAACGTCTGCGGCGGTCACGCCATAGAATTCCGCCCAATCGCCAAAAGGAATTCCACCCAACCATTCCCAATACACCCCGTTTACAGGAAGGATCGTTAATTCCTGCCCAGGTTTCAGAGAATGTGGGTCGTCCAATAAAGTATTGTAATTACCCCATAAAATTGTTTGCGGCTCAAGCCCAAATTTTTCGGCAATGCCAAAAACCGTGTCCCCATCCTGCACGGTGTACATTGTGATTTCCTGGCGCGGACGCGAAGGCACGTTCGTATGGAGTTGCGCCCCACGCGCGATGCCCGAGATAATGGGAATATCCACCGCAGGAATTGAGTTGATATTCACCACCGCGGTCGGGACGGGACCCGAGGCTTGGCTGCTGTTTCCTGAGAGTGCGCCCGGCGTCTGACGGTAATAGGCTTGCGCGAGCACGATCACGACAACGATCGCAATAATGGAAAACAGGTTTGTGCCAACCCGCAGCAGAGATTCTCCCAGCCCCATTTGTACCAGACTGTTCATCCAGCGCACGACCAAACCAGGTTGTCTTGATGGAATGGGAGGTAGTGCATCCACCTGCCCCTTGTTTTTATCTGATTCGGTAGAATCAGGCGCTTTTTCATCAAAATTATTTTGCATGTTGTTCATCATAACACGGGCAAAAAATCAAAGTCAAGTTGCGTACCAAACGCTAATCCTGCGTTAACCCGCTATCTGGTCCCTGGCGGACGATGGGGCGAAAGAGTTGAATCCCGCCAATCACAACCAGAGAGAATAATCCGCATAGCAAGGCAGTTGTCGAAAGACTAAATTCCTGTGTCATCCATCCGATCAACAAACTGCCAAATGGGGTGATGCCCTGTAACGCCCAGAGGTAGATGCTGAACACGCGTCCCCGTAAATTATCTGGCACATGTAACTGGATGAGCGTGTTCATGGTGGCAAGTTGTGTCACTGAACCCCAGCCCATTAACGCGATGACGATCGTGGTGGACAATAATGAGCGCGAGAAGGGAATGGCGATCATGCCGAGAATGAAAGCGGCTTCTCCCAAAAGCAGACGAAGTCCGCGCCGACGTGCGCTATTGTTCATCGCAATTGAGAAGGCTGCAATCAACGCGCCTATGCCCTGCGCTGTGTACAGAAAACTATTCCGCATGTCCACGGCGGCTTTTGTATCCCCGATCTGTCCAAGCAGGTCTTTGGAAATTACAGGGAGTTGTTGAATAATGGGAAATGCAAATATGCCCAAAGTAGCCGCGATGACAATCAGCAAGCCGACTGATGGATTGGTGATGAGATATTGTGTTCCTTCGCGCAGTTCAATTAACATGGAGCGCGTGCGCGGCTCAATGGGCGCTTTGTAAAGTGTGCGTACAAAAAATAAGCCGATGATAATGGCGATAAAACTAATTCCATTTAGCAGAAAGACCCAGCCTTCGCCATTTTTGGGGAAGAGTAAAAATATGGGAACAATCAGCGCAGGTCCCAGCACTCGCGAGAGGTTGAACGCGGTGGATTGCAAAGCGATGGCATTCGGCAGTGCCTCGCGTCCCACCAATTCGATCAGCATGGCTTGGCGCGCTGTGATCTCAAATGCAGTCGCCACGCCAAGGATGAGGGAAGTGATGACGATATGCCAGATCTGGATTATTTCGCCCAGGCATAGAAATGCAAGCACGAATGTATCCAGCATCATAATGATTTGCAGGAAGATAATGGCTTTGCGTTTATCGACATGTTCGATGAGTACGCCGCCAGGGATGGCTAGGAAAAAAGTGGGCAGCGTTACCGCAAAGCCGATCAATCCCAAATCAAATGGACGCCCGCTGAGGCGATAGGCCAGCAGGGGCAGGGCTGTGTTTTGCATGGATGTGCCGATCAGCGAAAGCACATGTCCCAGCCAGAAAATGGAAAAATCACGTGAGGCAAGCGCAGGGAAACGGCGGGAGAGGGAATTCATCAGGGAGCGTGTATTCTATTGTTACGGGTCTATTTTTCCATTGACACAATTAGTTCAGGGCGGTCATTGCCGGGGATGTTGACCAATGTCGAAACGGGGTAGGCAGACATCCTATCAGCGGGGAAAGGCCGAATGAGGTGGAGCAGGTTTTCGCGTCGCGTCGCGTGAGGCGCAGGCTCCAGCCAATCCGCATAATTTTTTTTATCCAATATCACAGGCATCCGGTTGTGCAGGTTAGACATCAACTCGTTTGGTTCGGTGGTGATGATGGTGCAGGTGCGGAGTATGCCGCCTTCCGGCGAATGCCACTCGTCCCACAGCCCAGCAAAGGCAAAGGGTTTGCGATCTTTCATATGAATGAAATATGGCGTTTTTGTTTTCTGCCCTGTTTCAGTTTTCCATTCATAAAACCCATCGGCGGGAATTAGACAGCGCTTATATTTGAAACTGCCGCGAAAGGAAGGTTTTTCTGCGACGGTTTCTCCGCGTGCGTTGATTAGTTTATTTGCGATGCTTGGGTCTTTTGACCACGAGGGTATTAATCCCCAAAGAAAAAAATCCGCTTTGTTTTTGGCGTCGTTTGGAATAGCAAGGATGGGTTGTGTGGGCGCAATATTGTAGCGCGGCGCAAATTGAGTTGGAAATATAAAATCGCCAAACGCATCCTGTAATTCAGCAGGGTCAACAGTAAGTGTAAATCGTCCGCACATCGTTTCTCCTTTCAAAACCTGTCAGGTCTGCTTCAACGTAAAATAAAATGTTGTGCCTTTGCCAGGTTCTGATTCCAGCCAGATACGCCCATTATGCACTTCAATGATGCGCTTGATTAAGGTCAAGCCAATGCCAGTGCCTTCGGTATCTGTATTCAGTTTGTTGAACAAGGTGAAGATGCGTTCATGATATTGGCTGTCAATACCTATGCCATTATCATGAACAAAGAAAATGGTTTCGTTCTTTTCATTTTTGTTTTCGCCGATTGTGATGTGTGGATTGGGTTGGTTGCCCATGAATTTTACTGCGTTGTCCACCAGGTTTTGAATCACTTCGATCAGGCGCGTACGGTCGCCGTGTACCATGGCTGATGTATTCTGTATTTCTATCTCCACATTTTTTTCTTCAATTTGGCCGCGTACCAACTCCAAAGCGTCTTTTACAAGTTCCGTGAAAGGGGTGTCAGTGGCTTGATTTATCAAACGCCCGATGCGCGAAAGCTCCAACAGGTCACTCAAGAGAGTTTGCATTTTTTGAGTTGCATTTTCAATGCGTTTAATATCATCTTTAACTTTTTGCACATTTCCTGCGAGGGCATCTTTTTCAAGATAACCCAGGAAACCTTTTATGGTCACAAGCGGTGATTTTAGGTCATGTGAAACGGTGTACGTGTATCTTTCAAGTTCTGCGTTTTTTGCTTCCAGCTCGGTAATCAGGGTTTCACGCTCAAGCTCGGCTTTTTTTCGCTCAGTGATTTCGCGGGCGATGCCTGTCGTGCCGACCACCTCGCCCAGTTCGTTGAGAATGGGTGTCTTTGTGGTTTCCACCCAGTATTTTCTGCCGGTGCTGTCACGTTGGAGTTCTTCAGTATGTTTGCGTTGACCGCTTTGTATCACTTCAAGGTCATCTTTGTGATAAATATTGGCAAACTCTGTGTCCCAGATCTCGGAATCAAATTTACCAATAATATCCTCGGTTTTTTTGCCAGCGGCTTTTGCAAACTGCTCGTTGACCGCCACGTATTGTCCGTTTTTATTTTTCAGCCACGCCATATCTGGGATGCTGTTTAGGATGGCTGTTTGTTGCAGGAGAGTCGTTTTCAACAGTTCTTCAGACTGTTTTTGTGTCGTTACATCCTGCACGGCTCCCACGATTCCAATGAGCCGGTTATTTTTTTCATCCCAAACT
>CAMCQT010000164.1 GCA_945877125.1 Candidatus Brevifilum fermentans
TGGAAACAGACGAGCCGAAGTTTTTGCTTTACTCACCAAACCAAATTTGTGGCATAATAAATACATATAAAGGAGGCTCACCCATGACCACTGTCCGCAAGTTACTCGAAACAAAAGAATCCCATACGAATTTTTCCATCGCGTCCAAAGACACTGTCCTGCAAGCCGTAAAAAAGATGACCGAATTTCATGTCGGCGCCCTGCTGGTCACCGAGGACGAAAAAATCGTCGGCATCTACACCGAACGAGATTACCTTTATAAAGGCGAGAACGAAGGCCGCGTGGCAAAAGATACAAAGATCAAGGATGTGATGGTATCCAGAATGATCACCGTCACAATGGACACAAGCGCTGACGAATGCGTTGAGCTGATGAAGCAATACAATATCCGCCACCTGCCAGTTGTGGAAAACGATCAACTCGTAGGTTTGGTTTCCATGCGTGATGTAATTGCCGCCGCGTTTGAAAATAAAGAAAGCGAAATCCGCGGGCTGGAAAATTATATTATGGGTTCGGGGTTTCAGTCGTAGATAGTCATTAATCATGTAGGCAATGCAAAAGAGGCATAGGATACATAACCTGTGCCTCTTTTGCATGTGTCCTTATTTTTTGTTCACTCATCCCCTATTTCCACCTTTTCCCCTCCACTGGTAAAATTCCATCCATGTATTTTCGCCGAAAAATAAATTCAACTTCCATAGTTGCTGTTTGCTCATTGCTGATCACCACCCTGCTCATTTCCTGTGCGCCTGCTGTAAGCCAGTCAGTAGTCTACCCAACGTACGACCCATTCCTGCCGATTCAGCAAGATACACTCGCGCCTGCTGCTGCGCTGACAAATTCACCAGAGCCAGTCACAGCCACACGCGAGCCGACCCCGACGCGTGCTCCGCTTTCTATAGCGATCCCAACCATTGCCTCCACCGATCAACCCATCAGCACGCCCACTCCTGACGCAGAGCGCATCCTGCCAACCCCGCGTCAGGATGCGGATCAGTACACTGTGCAAGCCGGTGACAGTTTGGGATTCATCGCCCAAAGATATGGCATCAGCCTCCAGGCTTTGATGCAGGCAAATAGTCTCACAGATGCGAACCTGCTGAATGTGGGCACGGTCTTAACCGTCCCTGCGCCCAACCCCGGAGACGGAGGAACATCCTTCAAGGTCATCCCTGATTCGGAAATGGTCTATGGCCCCGCGGCGGTTTATTTCGAGATCAGGAGTTTTATTGACAGCCAAAACGGCTACCTTGAAACCTATGAACAGGACGTGAATGGGTTCGTATTATCTGGAGACGAAATCTTTTGGATCGTGGCTCGCAATTATTCAGTGAACCCGCGTTTGCTGCTGGCTTTGCTTGAATACCAAAGCGGCTGGGTCACCAACCCCGAGCCTTTTAATACTTCCTACCCAATGGGGCTGGCAGATGAAAACCATTTTGGGTTGTACCGTCAACTCACTTGGGCTGCCAATAACTTAAATCAAGGCTACTATCTTTGGAAAGCGAATGCCGTTTCCACCTGGGTATTGAATGACGGCATGGTCGTTCCCGTTGACCCCACCATCAATGCGGGAACTGCGGCGCTGCAATATTTCTTTTCCCAACTCGATGACCGCCCCACATGGGAGCAGGATGTCAGCGGCACGGGGTTACTTCTTTCATATTATGTTTTCTTCGGTAATCCATTTGATTATGCAATTGAGCCGCTGATCTCGCCCTCGGTTACACAACCAATTCTGAACCTGCCGTTCAGCGCCGGCGAGTCTTGGTATTTCACCGGCGGACCTCACGGCGGCTGGGATACAGGCTCGGCGTGGGCAGCATTGGATTTCGCTCCGCCCGGCGACAATGGCGGCTGCGGCACAAATCCGCTGTGGGTGACAGCTGTGGCTGATGGGCTTGTGCTGCGCGCCTCGAACGGCGCATTGATCCAGGATTTGGGTAACGACGGATACGAACAAACCGGCTGGGTAATTTTCTACATGCACATCGCCGAAGAAGATCGCGCAGAGCCAGGCGAATATCTCTTCGCAGGCGAACGCATTGGGCACGCCTCTTGTGAAGGCGGCGTCTCAAATGCCACGCATGTTCACCTTGCCCGAAAATATAACGGCGAATGGATCGCCGCCGATGGTCCCATGCCCTTCAACCTGGATGGCTGGATCTCCAGCGGAGGCGGCAGAGAGTACGACGGCTACCTGACGCGCGGCGATCAAACCATTGAAGCCTGGGACAGCGCAAACGAATTCAATCAGGTCTATCATTAATTCATCCTATCTTAATCCAGGCGGATATAATTCAAACACACCTATGTATCGCACCTACGCTATTCTCGTTATACTGTCACTCACATTATCCGCTTGTGCCCCTGCTTCGATTTCGATTTGGGGAATCGCGCAGACTCCCACGCCCGACTCTTTGAATCCTGTCCCGCCGCCTCTCGACCCTTTTGCTGTTCTTGACAGCCCGATCATTTTTCCCACCTCAACCACGCAACCCCTGATCGAAACAGAGACTGCATACACACCCACCCCAACCATGACGCCCAATAGCGCGTTGCCCATCAATATTGAGTCAACGGCTACTGCGGCACAAATTTTTGACACCGCGCCGTTTTTGTACTATGCCCAAAGCGGAGATATGCTCTCAGCCGTAGCCAGCAGGTTCAGCGTGGAAGAATCCGAGATCACATCAGATGCCGATCTAACCAAGACAACGTTAATCGACCCTGGCACATTGCTCATCATCCCCAACCACATCACAGAAATGATGACGCCCAATATTCAAATCATGCCAGATGCTGAGATCGTTTTCTCTTTCACCGCCGCCGATTTTAACGTGCAAGAATACGTCCAACAGGCCGGTGGTTACCTAAGCAAGTTCAGAGATTATCTTGGCTCCACAGGCTGGATAAATGGAGATCAAGCCATAGAACGCCTGGCGGTGGAGAACTCGATCAACCCACGCCTGCTGCTTGGACTGCTGGAATTTGAAGGACGCTGGGTGCAGGGTCAGCCTGTAGATTCACTGCATACTGACTACGCAATGGGATTTAACGACTATCACTACAAAGGCATGACCGTGCAAATGGTGTGGGCCATCAACAATATGGCAATTGCATATTATGGCTGGCGCGCAGGCACGCTGACTCATCTTGAATTCCCTGACGGCTCAAAACTTCGCATTGACCCGCGCTTAAATGCCGGAACGGTTGCCATTCAATATTTATTCTCACGAGTCCACAGCCAGTCTCAATGGGAGCAAATCATCAACCCAAATTCAGGCTTCCCGGCCATGTATCTGCAAATGTTTGGCGACCCCTGGGCACGCGCAGATGCAGTCAACCCGATCTTTCCCGCAGCGTTAAACCAGCCGCCCCTCGTTCTACCTTTTGAATCCGGCGTCGAATGGAGCCTGACCGGCGGGCCGCACAATGCCTGGGGACAGATCAACCCGAATATTTACGGCGAAAACCGCAGCGTCGCCGCCGCCATTGATTTTGGTCCATCCACCGATCATAGCGGATGCGACCCAACCACAACCTGGGTTACCGCTGCCGCGCCCGGGCTTGTTGTACGCTCAAACAATGGCGCCGTGATGGTAGACCTTGACGGCGATGGATATGAGCAAACCGGCTGGAACCTGCTCTACATGCACATCAACAAAAAAGACCGCGTGCCCGTCGGCACATGGCTCGAAGTGGATGACCGCATTGGGCACGCATCCTGTGAAGGCGGCGTTTCCACTGGCACACATCTCCACTTTGCAAGAAAATACAACGGAGAATGGGTCACTGCCGACGGCCCCATTCCGTTCATCATGGACGGCTGGCGTGTTGTCGCGGGCGAAAAGGCCTACGAAGGAAAACTCATCCGAGGCGACCAGGTTGTTATTGCCGACCCCGTGGGACAAAAATGGTCAAATATTTTCCGCGATGAAAAAAAAGATGAAGAAAAATAGTTTTACGAAAACAAGTCAGCGGATAATAACGACAGCGCTGGTTATCATATTCTTTCTCACATCATGCAATCTCCAGGCTGCAAACATCCCGTCCAACTCCATCGCCACCCCAAACGAAGCGCTCAGCGCCCCCGCGTTTGCTCAAACGCCGCTTCCCACGCGCAAATCATACGAACCGGGCGAGCTGGTGGACTACACCGCTCAAACCGGAGACACCCTGCCCGCGCTTGCGGCACGCTTCAACACCACAGTGGATGAAATCTTCGGAGCCAATCCGCAAATTCCACGCGACGCAACCACCATGCCCCCCGGCATGCCGATGAAAATTCCCGTTTATTTTCTTGCGCTGTGGGCAAGCCCGTTCAAGATCATTCCAGATCATGTCCTTGTAAATGGGCCTACTCTGATCGGCTTCAACACATCTGCCTACGTTGCATCACAACCCGGCTGGCTGAAAAAATATCGAGTTTACGCAAGCGGCAAATGGCGCACCGGCGCGCAAATGGTAGATTTTGTCGCCACCAACTACAGCGTTAATCCGCGCCTGTTGCTTGCACTCCTTGAATATCAAGGCGGCGCACTGACACAATCTGAACCGCCGGTAAAAAAGAATTTGCTCGGTTTTACCCGCAAGTATTGGGAAAACCCCTACCTTCAACTTGTGATCGCCGCCAACACACTCAACAACGGATACTACGGCTGGCGGCTTGGAACCATGACCGAATTTGAAGGACTTGACCAAATCCTCATCAGACCAGACCCGTGGCAAAATGCCGCATCTGTTTCGATGCAATATTATTTTTCGAGAATGCTTGCAGGCGATAAATACACGCAGGCCACCGGTCCCCAAGGCTTGATTCAGACATACGAGAGTCTTTTTGGCAACCCCTGGAACGATACCACCGTGCTCATTCCAGGCAGTTTGCAGCAGCCTGTATTTGAACTCCCCTTTCAAAAAGATCAAACATGGTATTACACAGGCGGACCGCACACAGGCTGGGGAACCGGTGAACCGCTGGCAAGCATAGACCTCGTCCCGCCGTCTGATAAATCAGGCTGCTTCATCGCCGAGGAAAAATACTACAACACCGCAATGGCTGACGGTCTGGTGGTTCGCTCTGATACTGACGGGGTGGCGCTTGACCTTGATAAGGACGGCGATGAACGCACAGGCTGGGTTATTTTTTACCTGCATCTTGCCACCAAACAGCGTGCGCCGCTCGGCGCAGAATTAAATGCTGGCGACATGATCGGCTATCCATCTTGTGAAGGCGGACATGCCACAGGTTCACATATTCACATTGGGCGCAAATATAACGGCGAATGGATCGTCGCCGACAGTCCCATCCCATTGAAAATGAGCGGGTGGGTTACACATAATGGAACCCGTGAATATCTGGGAACGCTTACGAAAGACGGCGCCATTGTGACCGCCTGTGAATGTGGAGATCTGTACACTTCGATCAGCGGCAGCTACCCATAATTAACGTGAATAATGGATAAGATTTTTTAACCACAGATAGACACAGATGAAAAGGATTTTAGGGCGCTTTTCATAAAAACTATTGAATAAATCTGTGTTTATTTGTGTTCATCTGTGGTGAATTTGAAATAAATACCTTATCCATTATTGACGTTAATTAGAACAGCCGTAGGACAAGATTCAACTTGTCCTACGGCTGTCATTATCTATCCACTCAGCGTAAAGTCGTTACGCACCTGATTATTTCGGCTTATATTCACCCTGCTTCACTACTGTTTTTCCATCTTCGTCAAATATCTTGTAAACCAATTGCATAGGGAATGCCTTGCTCAACATTGCTTGAGCGGGACAATACTTCTCCGCCGAAAGTTCAATGGCGCGGAGCAATGCTGCTTCGTCTACATTTTTACCCGTCACCAGATACTCGATCACTGCGCTGGAAAACACCTTCGGATGTTCCTCGGCTCGCGGCGCGTGGACTTGCACCTGAAAGTTGGTAACGGGTTGCTTTTTCTTTTGCAAAATGGAGATGACATCCATACCCGTACAACCAGCAAGCCCGATTGCGATAAATTCCATTGGACGCGCAGCGCTATTATCGCCGCCTGCCACTCCATCTGCATCCATTTTTTGCACAAAGCCGGTATCGCTTACACCCTCAAACGCCATCTTGCCTTTCCAGTTCAACACGACATCCATTTCTTACTCCTTGATTAATTTGGTCACATATTTTTCGAGAAATTCTCCCGAAATTTCGCCGATCCACATTAGGCGCACTCTACCAGTACGGTCGATCACATAGGAACTTGGTAAACTAGCAGTATTAAACACACGTTGAGCCTGATAATCTTCGTCCAACCAAACAGGGAATGTCAGACCAAATTCAGCGACAAATGGGGTTACAACTTGAAGAGTTTCCTCCTGATTAATTCCGATCAACACAAAACCATCTGCTTTATGGTTGTCGTAAAAAGTCTGCAACGATGGCATTTCTGCCTTGCATGGAGGACACCAGGTAGCCCACAGATTAACCAGCACGACACTCCCCAAATAATCATCCAAAGAAACGGACTTTCCTGAAAGGTCTGCAAGAGTCAGCTCAGGCGAGACAAAATCTACTTGTACAGGAACAGTCGAAAAGTCGTCAGGTGCGGCGGCGGATTTAGTCAAAAACATGAAGAGTACGATCCCAATCGCAATAAATCCAATGCCGATCATCATCATGGCATAAAAACGCGCAGGGGAAGGTTGAGTACCAACGGTCATTTTTCACATCCAAATTAATTTACCCAAACAGGATAAATAGAAGTTATCAGGTACATCTTTCTATCTTCGTACTTATAAAGGTATGAAATGGCGAATAATTACCTGTTTCGCAAAGTATACCCGAACAAAGGATACGTCATACAAAAATGGGAAAAATGTCACCGAGTTTAGGATGTTTGGTACTGGAAAGTTGTCCAGACGTTGATTAATATACATATCAAATGATTGAATCGCTACCTTACATCCCACTCTTTCAAGATCTCGATCCTGCTCAAGCAGATCTACTAAAGCCTCTTTTTGAGCAATTTTCCTGTCCAGCCGACACGGTGATCTTTGAACAGGGCGCTCCCGCAACTCATTTATATTTATTGGTAAAGGGCGAAGTGGAGATTCGATATAAACCGTACGATGGCCCGCCCATTACCTTAACTCACCTGCGCGAAGGGGATGTGTTTGGCTGGTCAGCGGTGGTTGGAAGCCCTTATTACACCTCAAGTATAATAAGCGAAACCCAGATTGAGTCCATACGAATACAGGGAAATCAACTTTTAAAATTATTTCGTGATGCCCCTGAAACCGGAAAAATTGTCATGGACCGTCTTGCGCGCGTTGTTTCGCCTCGATGGGAAAACGCGTATGCACAAGTCCAATCGCTTTTGAATGCTAATCAGAAAACATAAAAAGGAGTCAAACCCATGGTCGCAACAGAGACAAATGATCGAGAAACGCAATTGCGCGGTCTGCTTGATAAATTGAGTTCATATGTTGAACAATTCCACGGCGGCTCTGTGGAATTTGTATCATTCAACGGCAAACAATTGAAAGTGCGCCTGGGCGGCGCCTGTTTAAATTGTCCGCTCCTGCCATCCACTTTACATGGCTGGGTGGAGGGAACCATTCATCAATTCTTTCCAGATGTTGAAGTTGTTGGAGAGCAATAATCCTTGCTGAGGGCAGGGTAGGTAAAAATAAGCATCCCCGTGAATTCACGGGGATGCTTATTTTATGTACAAAAGATGAAAGTCGCTTATCGATTTGTAAAATATCTGAAGAGCATGAACGCGCCTGCTCCGATCAAGGCGACAGCCCAAAGATAATTGGCAATATCCAAAAGGGATGCAATGCCAAGGAAGCCCATGATGCCGAGTACCAGCGCAGGCCAGTAGGCCCAACTCATGCCGGCCAGCAATGCCACGAGCAAAAATGTAATGGCAAGTCCAAAGAAGAAAAAGCCCGCTGTTTGAAATTCGCCAAATCGTTCTGCGGCAATGGTGACGCCCGCGAGCGTAATCAATACACCGGCGGGAATAAGCGCCCACCAACGTTCGAGGCGATCAGTGGCATACACAGCTAAAAATGATAATCCAATGCCGCCAAGGAAAATTGCGCCGCCGTACTCTTCATAACGTTCGGCGACGACAATCATCACGGACAGGGCGGTTAAGACACCGGCGGGGATAATTGCCCACCAGCGTTCAGTGCGACTGGTGAAATAT
>CAMCQT010000165.1 GCA_945877125.1 Candidatus Brevifilum fermentans
CACTCCAGTAATTTTTTAAAGCAAAGGTGAAGCATGAATCATAATTTTTCCCGTCGTGATTTTCTAAAGGTTGCAGGTGTTGGGCTGGGCGCAATGGCGTTCCGTCCGTTCAAACTTGAAACTTACTATGACAAAATTTATACGGCAAAGCGACTGCCCCAGTACCCAGCCAGCGAAATTATCGGGCGCATGACCGGCATGACCGATGTTCACAGCCGCCCATCCAATGATCCCTTGCAAGCCACAACCACTGGCGTATTGTATGACGACAATCTGATCGAGTGGGGGCGCGAGGTGCTCGGTACTGCGGTTGGTTTAACGAACCAAAAATATCTCGAAACAGCAGGCGGATATGTCTGGTCTTCGCGCGTGCAACCCACCCGAAATTTGCCCAATACGCCCATTACAGAGATGCCTGCAGGGCAGGCTGGGTTTTGGGCTGAGGTGACCGTGCCTTACATTGAGTTGACTTTGGAAGGAGCGGTGGTTTCCTCCTGGCTTCAAAGTTTGATATCCTATAATTTTCCGCCGCGCGTTTATTATGGGCAGGTGATCTGGATCGACCAGGTTCGCCAGAGCAACGGATTTGTAGAATATCGTTGGAACGAAGCCCCCGGGCGCGGCTACGGTCCTGGTGATATTTTTTGGGCAGACGGCGCAGGTTTGAAAGTATTAACCGAAGCGGATGTTGCTCCCATCAGCCCTGAAATTGATCCCAATGAAAAGAAGATCGTTGCCGATCTGACCTATCAAAAAATGTCCTGTTTTGAAGGGAATAATGAAGTGTTCTTCTGCCGTATTTCCAGCGGAGCAATATTTGACGCCTACGGCGCTCCGACGGATAGCTTCTCAACCCCTGTTGGCGAGTTGAATACCCATTGGAAGATCATCTCTCTAAACATGAGTGGCGGCGGTTCGGCTTCTGGTTATTCCACGCCCGCAGTACCCTGGGATACAGTCATTTCCGGCGAAGGGATCGCGATCCATGGCGCATTCTGGCATAACGATTTTGGCGAAAGGCGCTCACATGGCTGTATCAATGTGAAACCCGAAGATGCCAAGTGGATATTCCGCTGGACGACTCCGCACATTTCATTGGCGCAATCTGAAGCGCGGATGACCTGGCCTGAGCATGGCACAACGGTGAACGTGACAGAGTTGAAGGTCTAATTTCAAAGTGTATGCAGGCTCTAAAGGTTTTGTACCAAGTCCCCGTAGGGGAAACCTTTAGAGTCTTTGTAACTGTTTAGGCATGTCGTTGCGAGGCGGGCATTTGCTCTTTCCGCCGAAGCAATCTCATATCATTAAGAGACTGCTTCGGCTAAGAACACACCTGCCCTGGCGGACGGTGCCAGGGAGAGCGCCTGGCAGCGACATAATTGAGGGAGTGGCTGGTAGCTGAGTAGTTACGAGTCTTTTCTAAAACATTACGAGGTATCGATCAAATGGAAATTTCTCAAATATCGGTTGGACTTGCTTTGCTGGCAGGGTTGGCGTCTTTTCTTTCGCCGTGCGTCTTTTCATTAGTCCCTGCTTATGTGGGTTATCTCGGTGGAATTTCGACCGGCGCTTCTGGCAGTGAAAATGGAAAATCCAATCGCTGGCTCACATTTAGTCACGGGCTGGCCTTTGTGCTGGGATTTAGCGTCGTATTTGTGCTTTTCGGCGTGGTGGCCGCCTTTGCCGGCGCATTACTTTTTGACCTGCGCTTCTGGCTGGCTAAAATTGGCGGGATCGTGGTCGTTGTTTTCGGCTTGCACATGATCGGCGTCTTTCACCTCCCGTTCCTTGCGTATGACACACGCGTCCAACAAGCGCCCGATCCAAAATGGGGTTATCTTTCCTCTGCATTAATGGGCGTGTTTTTCTCGGCGGGCTGGTCGCCGTGTGTGGGACCTGTGCTGGGTGCAATTCTCACCCTGGCCATCAACGGCGGCTCCATCTCTCTCGGCGCGATGTTGTTATCTGCCTATTCAATCGGGCTGGCAATTCCGTTCCTACTTGCCGCGCTTGGCATCGGCTGGGTGACAACCATCTTACGAAAATACGGCAAAACCATGCGCTATGTTGAAATCGCAATGGGCGTGATTCTTGTCATTATCGGTGTCATGCTTTTTACCGGCGCATTTGAATTGATCGCCCAACAAGGTCAATTCTTCTTCTTCGATTTCGGAATATAGGAATGCAGGTTTCTGAAGTATCTGATGTTTATGACACACATCAGATACCTCAGAAACCTTATTCGCCTCAGATACCCAATCTTTCCCATGCTCAATGTCACCCTCTACTCCCGCAAGACCTGCAAACTGTGCGATGAAGTCAAAGCAGAGCTGAATGAATTGCAGTCAAAATATCCGCACCGATTGGTGGAGGTGGATATTGAAAGCGACGCCGCCTTGAAGGCAAATTTCGGCTTGGAAATCCCTGTCGTAGAAGTGGGACCCTTTAGCCTGAAAGCCCCCATCACCCGCCAGAAATTACAAATGACCCTCGGCGCTGCTTCTGATAGAAAGAATCAACTGGAGCAGATCGGCGACCCTGAATACCTGATGAGAATTAAGAAAGGAAAGAAAGTGACAACTGGTGACCGCGTTTCGTTTTGGATTTCACGCCGCTATTTGCTTTTGCTGAACCTGTTCATGCTTTTTTATGTTGGATTGCCCTTCCTCGCCCCGACCCTCATGAAACTCGGTGCGACATTTCCCGCAAAAGCCATCTATCGAATTTACAGCCCACTTTGCCATCAATTTGGGTTTCGCTCATTTTTCCTTTACGGCGAGCAGGCTTTTTATCCGCTGGCTGAGGCAAATGTAGATGGGGTAAAAACCTTTGAGCAGGTCACGGGCATCCCCAATCTCGATGATCCGTACAGTTTCACGCGTTTTGAAGCGCGTAATTATGTCGGCGATGATACCGTTGGTTATAAAGTTGCGCTCTGCGAACGAGATGTGGCGATCTATCTCGCCATGCTGATCTTCGGAGTTATCTTTGGTCTAACAGGTCGCCGCATCCCCTCACTGCATTGGACGCTCTGGCTTTTGATCGGACTGGGTCCCATTGGTCTGGATGGCTTTTCTCAGCTCTTGAGTCAGTTCAATTGGCAATGGTTCGCTTCTGTCATACCGTATCGTGAAAGCACGCCCATTATGCGCGCGCTCACTGGCGCACTTTTTGGCTTGGCTACTGCCTGGTTCGCCTACCCCAACATGGAAGAATCAATGAGCGAAACGCGCCAGTATTACATCAAAAAATTTGCAGTCCGCGAGGCTTCACAGTAATGTCTTTTCATGAACGCAACGGCTTACGTTATTACAGTTTTGAAATTTTTTCCAACGCAGTCACACAGGCTGTATTCACGCGGCGCGGCGGCGTCAGCTCCGCGCCCTGGCATTCGCTCAACCTTGGCGGCTCAGTAGGGGATGACCCCGCGCATGTGGCGGAAAACCGCATCCGTGTATTTAATGCTCTGGGATGTAACCCCGCATCCATCCACGACGTTTGGCTGGTCCACGGCACAGACATTGTCTACGCTGATGCACCTCGCCCCATCGAAGAACCTTGCGCGCGGGCAGACATCATCTTCACCGATAATCCCAACGTTTCGTTGTTCATGCGCTTCGGTGATTGCGTGCCGATCCTGCTGCACGACCCCGTGAAAAAAGTTATCGGCATTGCCCATGCCGGATGGATGGGAACCATTCGAGGCGTTGTCAAAGCTGCGGTGGAAGGGATGCAATCGCACTATGGCAGTGATCCCAAAAATATCATCGCAGGCATCGGTCCCTCCATCGGCGTGGATCATTACGAAGTTGGCGCAGATGTGATTGCACAGTTCCAGGAAAAATATAATCACGATGCCCACCAGGTTTTGCAGACCCGAAACGGCAGTACCTATTTGGATCTGTGGACAGCGAATGCCATTCAGTTGAAAAATGCCGGCGTGGAGCAAATCCAAGTCTCGGGCGTTTGTACCGCTTGCAGTCTGGACGATTGGTTTTCGCATCGAGCAGAAAAAGGCAAAACGGGTAGATATGGCGCATTGATGTCGCTGCAGGCGTAGGCGGGGCGCGAAGCGGAGTAAAATACATTCATGAGTGATTTAGTTCGATCCATCCGCGAAAAATATTTACAAACACTGGAAAACATCGCAGGCGCAGCACACAGCGTGGGGCGGTCGCCAGATTCGATCAAATTGGTAGTGGTTACAAAGACACAGCCGCTTGAGATTGTGCGCGCGGCAATTGAAGCAGGGGTGACGATGCTGGGGGAGAATTATCCCGAAGAGGGTGTTATGAAACTTCAATCTCTGCGTGAGTTTTCTGCGGTAGAATGGCACATGATCGGACACGTGCAAAGCCGCAAGGCACAACTCGTGGCAGAGAACTTTAATTTGTTACATTCCCTGGATAGCTTGAAGCTTGCAAAAAAGCTCGACCGATTTTGCGGCGAAGCGGGGCGCACGCTCCCAGTTTTGTTGGAGTTTAATGTCGGCGGCGAGGATAGTAAATCTGGCTGGCTTGCCGGCGACGAGGCGCACTGGTCTGCGCTGCTCGATGAAGTCGCGGCTGTGGTGGCTTTGCCAAATTTGCAGGTGCGCGGATTGATGACCATGCCTCCGCTTGGCTCAACTGCCGAATTCTCGCGGACTTTCTTTCAGCAATTAAAGCGTTTGCAGGAAT
Organism: Candidatus Brevifilum fermentans; assembly: GCA_945877125.1. Classification (GTDB taxonomy): domain Bacteria; phylum Chloroflexota; class Anaerolineae; order Anaerolineales; family Villigracilaceae; genus Villigracilis. The sequence goes on from CAMCQT010000165.1 coordinate 4,680, forward strand.
ATCTGACTTCGCAATTTTCACATGTGGATTTTACAGAACTATCCATGGGAACTAGCGGAGATTATCAAGTAGCCGTGCAAGAGGGCGCTACTTTGGTGCGGGTCGGCACTGCCATCGTGGGTGCGCGGCAATATACATAGTGCCGCAGAAAAATAGCCAAACCAAATAAGTTTGGTAAATTATGCGGCAAGTGCTAAATTGGAGGTTTGATGAATTTGATTTTTTTTATAAATATGATCGCTCAGATTTTTATATGGATAGTTATTGCGTCGTCTCTTCTTTCGTTTTTTCTTCCGCCATATCATCCTGTGCGCGAAGCGTTGGGCCGTATCGTTGATCCGTTCCTGAACCCGATCCGCCGCCTGATGCCTATGGCGGGAACTCTTGATTTCAGTCCGTTGATATTAATTCTTGCTGTTCAGTTAATAGCTGGCATTTTAGTCAAATTATTGAGATGAGGTGAACCATGTCTAGAAAGTACGAACTTCACAGTGGTCAGCGTGGGTCTGCTCTTGCAGTACGTATCACGCCGCGCGCCAGCCATAATCAGATCGTGGGTGTCTTGAACGACGGCACGATCAAGGTACACCTTGTCTCCGATCCTGCGGATGAAACATTAAATGTTGAATTACTCAGCTATCTGGCAGAAGTGCTTGGCGTGCCGAAATCTCGCGTGGAGATCGTTGCAGGCGAAAACGGCCGGGATAAATTGGTCTCTGTGTTGGACATGGATGTGGAAACCGCGCAACAGCGTGTGCTTGCACACATAGATTAATCAACTTTTTTTCATACATAAAAAGGGAAAAGGACTTCTGGAATTTGAAGTCCTTTTCCCTTTTGTATTTCTAAAGAAAATTTTATTTATCTTGACAATGTCACACTTCAAAACCTTTAACCACAAAGTTCACAAAGGGGCACAAAGGAGAGCAAAATGCTAAAAACAAGGTTTTCCTTCGTGTACATTCGTGTCCTTTGTGGTTTAGAACTTTCTTAATGTGACATTGTCAAATTACTCAGCCGCACCATACAGCCGTTTGTAAATGGCATAGATCTCATAAATATTTCGGATGTAGTTGCGCGTCTCTTCAAAGCGAACGGTTTCTAAAAACAGGTCGGGGTCATCACCTGAAAGTTCCTTCCATTGCAGTGAACTGCCGGGACCGGCATTGTACGCGGCCAGAGTTTCGTAAAGACTACCTCCCAGCAAGTCACGATTATTTGCAAGATAATATGTGCCAAGCGCAACGCTTACATCGGGGCGGTAGAGATCTTTGTCGTCATAATTGACCGGCCATTGAAGTTGCGAGACGATCTGCGCGCCCGTGGTTGGGACGATCTGCATTAATCCGCGTGCGCCCGCAGTTGAGTTGATAAATCCCTCGAAGAGACTCTCCTGTCGGATCACGCTGAAAACGAACAGCGGATCAAATCCATTTGTCTGCGCGTCTGGAATCACGAGGTCAGAATAATACAATCCATAACGGATGTGGCTAAAATAGGGCGGCGCCATCATCGATTCGGTGTGTTCATCCAATCCAGCCAGCGTTAATATCTGGCGCGCGGCAAATATGGCAGAGCGATACAAGCCGAGGTCCAGCAGATAGTTTGTGAGCTGATAACTTCCCACGGCATCTTTGTTTAATTCCAATTCCACTCGCAGGCTTTCAAATTCAAGCCGCGCATCTTCATAAAGACCCAACTCCCACAGTTCGGTACCGCGAATGATGCGCCCGTCGGCGGCCAGCACGCCCAATCCACTTAAGTTGGTATCGGCAGAAAGGTTGAATGTGAGTCTCACCCACGAGTCCGCGTCTCTGCGTTCGGTTGCCAAGTCAGGGGTCAGGTTTGAGGAGATGGGCGGCGTGAAAGGCGCACGCTCAACCAATAGCTCGCGGGCGCGTTCACTGTAGTAACCGCCGGGGTCGCGGTTTTGAGCTTCACGCCACGCGTTCATCGCGGCGGCATTGTCCCCAAGTTTTTGCTGAGATTTTCCGATCCACAAATATCCACGCGCCTGATCTTCTGCCTTCGCAGAAAATGTAAGACTGCGCGTAAAAGTATCCAACGCCGAAACGGCATCTCCATTGCGATAATAAATGGTGCCCATCAAAAATACAGCCGTCGCCGCCTGCTCTGAGCCAGAGTATTCATTTGCAACGCGCGCCCATATTTGCAAGGCTTCATCATATTTTGCATTGCGTTCATAAATGCGCGCGGCGCTCATTAAATAGTCCACAGCCAGTTCACTGTTTGGAACGCCCGCCACAAAATCCAGCAGCGTTTTTGCGGCTACGTCATTCGAGCCGAGGTTGTACCACTCCACGAAAGACTTCTCGCCCCAGGCATCTCCCCAACGTGAATGTGTCGGATAGTCTTTGGTGAAGGTCGAAAAATCTTTCAGCGCCGCTTCGTAATTTCCAAGTTCACGGTGAGCCAGCGCGCGGTAATAATAAGCCGTCCCGTCATGGGTTGGATTCTCCGCAATGTAGCGGTCAAATGCCGCAACAGCCACCGCATATTGACCGGCAAAATAATCCACCAGTCCGCGGTCAAGTTGGCTCACTTCTCCGCCTGCATCCAGCAGGGCGACCAGGCTGAGATAGGCATAATACGATAGCGGATATTCCTCCACAGCCAGGCGAAATTTACCCAGCGCTTCATCAGTCCTACCGAGGGCCTGATACGCCAGCCCAGACTCATACGCCGCTTGAGCTTTGATGTAATCATTTGGGGCGCGTGCCACGATGCCATCATACAAAGCCAGCGCAGAGTCGTAATCTCCCATTTTGACGTGGGTCGCGGCCACTTTCAGATCAAGCGTAATGTCATCTCCGAGCGCAGAGGCTTGAATGGCGGCAGTGTATGCGGATAACGCAGGGACATAATTCAGCGCATCGAAAAGTGCATCGCCGCGCAATTCTTGCGCGTAAGCATCCAGGTGACCAGGACGCAATGTGAGATAGGTTTGCCATGCATCTGCGGCGGCTTGGTAATTATTTAAACGGTAATTTACGAGACCTTGTAAAAAGTATGCCTGCCCCAAATGTTCCGACTGCGGATATTCTGTGGTCAGTATTTGGATCGCCGTCAGGACTTCGTTGTAGCGTTCGTCCGCAAAATATACGCGCGCCTGACCCCATTTTGCGGCGGCTTGCACCAACACATCGGGCGAGTCTTGAAACGCGGTTTGATAATGAAGCAGGGCGGTTTCGTACTCGCCATTGAAGAAGGCGCGGTCACCTGCCTCTACGCGTGCGGTTGGCAGCGGAGTGGGCGTGATGGTAGGTGTGAATGTCGCTTCAGGAGTGGGGGATATGCTTGGGGTTATTGTCCAGCCGGGGGGGATGGTGGGAAGGTTCGGGAGGATGGAACAGCCCGTTATCGCAACAACAAGCCAAAGTCCAA
>CAMCQT010000166.1 GCA_945877125.1 Candidatus Brevifilum fermentans
GTCCCGCCGTTTCTTTATCCGTCGTCACAGAAACATCGAGCGTCTTTTGCTTCGTGTCAATGTTGATGCGCGTCATGCCGATCTTGAAATCAGGCGCGCCAGTATTTTCTGCGCCGCTGATGACGGTCACAGAAACATACGCAATCGGCGACATCTCGTCGGTAATGGGTAATTTGTAAATAGTGCTGTTGCCGTCGAGTTGCACCACTTCCTGCTTGTAAATATGTCCGCGCTCGTAGGTGATGAGCGCGTACACTTTTTCCTTGAAAGGCTGGGCGATCAAAATCTCGGCGGTGTCGCCAGGCTCGTACATGTCCTTGTCCGCGATCAAGCTGAAGGCGCGGTCGTTGGTCTGCCGCCACGAAATATCTCCGTCGCTGGCAACCCAAATATAAGTCGAGGCTTGATGCGTGTTTCCTTTTGTATCGCTGACCGTGACCAGCGCTTTGTAAACTCCGCCTTTGGGTGGGATAAAGTCCAACTGCGCGATTCCATCTGCGCCTGTGGTTGCATCCTGTTTACTGACGGGGATTTCCTTCACCGATGTAACCCAGGTCAGTTGACCTTGATTATCTTTCTCCTGCACGCTAAACCATTGCCGTTCGACGAAGTCCACCGTGACCTTTTGCTGCGCGATGGGCTGGGAATCCCAATCGAGCACCACCACGCTGAAAGGTTGTGCTTCACCTTGCCTGCCGATATATCTCTCCGAGCGGATGCCCACATAAAATTCGCTTTGGTGTACCACCACGCTCGTGCTGCCGCTGACTGTGTTTCCCGCCACATCGGTCACATTGGCATACAGCGACATTTGCTGGCTGACATTATTTTTACTTGAGCCAAAGGTTTTCTGAATTTCAAGGCGACCGTTTTCATCGGTCACGCCATTGCCTTCGTCCACGGTGTCGTTGTTCGTGCTTTGATTGGGTTCCCAATACATATCACGATCCCAATCCATAAAACTGAACTGGTTGTATTTTGAAGTAGGCGTGAAATAGTAAGTTGAAGATTCAATGAACCAATTGGTCAGCGCATTCTTCAAGATGCCGCCAGAATAATACTTGGCATCCAATCCAAAATTCACCGAGCCGCCCGCGAGGATGGCGGGTTTATTGGGCGCGGCGCTCACTTCAAATTCAGGCTTTTTATATTCCGCGACATTGAATCCAACTGAACTGATCGGCGATTCCTCTGGTGAGTTGGATTTATAAGCGTAAATGGAGTACGAACCCAGCGACACATCCTGCGCGAGTTTGACCGTTCCGCTGAAACTGCCTTGCTCGTTGACAGGTACATATTCCGTGAAAATCTTTTCTCCCCACTGTTCCACAACCACATAGACTCGCTTCTCTTTGGGCAGGCTGTAGTGCAGGTCGTCATTTGTCCGCAGGATGCCCTTGAAGAAGACTTCCTGATTTGGGCGGTAGATGGGTCTATCTGTATACATGTAGGCAAACAGACTCGTTGCGCCGCTGTAATAATTTTCGTAAATGCCAAAGTCACCCGCAGAAACATCACTGCCCCAATACAGTGCGGTGAATGCGAAGTGATCGTTCTCTCCCACACGCGCGTAATTTGCCGCTTTGATATTGGGCAAATAGGCAAGCCCGTCTTTGTCTGTGGTCGTCTTCCCAAGCTGCGTAAACTTCTCGTCATAAAAAGTGACGGGCACATCTTTTTGAGGCGCGCCGCTTTCAAGGTCTGTCACCCAAGCCAGTCCTTCGGTGGGCGTGGCTTTGAAAGTGATGTTATCCGTTGCCACGAGGAACAGGTTACCTTGCAGGAAATTCTCCTCGTACTGGAATGGCTGACCTTTCAAGCCAATAAAATAATATCCCGTTTCAAGCGGCGTGCCCTGTTCGTCGAATTTGAAAAGTTCGCGTTGGAGCACGTTTCTTGTTTTGTCTGCGCCGATCTTCCATTCGCGCACCGCGTTTACCTGCGGCACGAAACTCGTCGCGGCAACATCGCCCCTCGATAATTTTCCAAATTCTTCAAATGTCAGCGGGTAAATTGAGACGGTGGCTTCGTTAATATTTTGATGTTCAAAATAAACTTCCTGCGTTCCATTGGCGCGGTACACCAGCGGAGTCCACGGCAGAGCCAGCCGCGTGTAGGGGTAGTAATCTCCATTTTTGAAGGTGTATGAAAATTCATCTTTGATCGTGTTGCCGTACGGGTCTTTCATGCCAGGCAAAATCCGCACCACGTAATCCGTGGCTGGCTCAAGCCCGTAAATATATAATCTTTTATCGTAGGTGCTGTAATACCAATTTGCTTCGCCAGGGATGGCGGGCGAAATATTGACCCGACCTTTCATGCTGTCAAAATCCATTGGCGAGGAAAAGGCGATCTCAATTGTTGCGTTGAAAGCGCCCTCTGTACCAGCCGCGGGGTATACGCTGATAACCGAAGGCAAAGTCACCGTGGCAAATTGTATGGTCAGCCCTTCTTTCAAATTGCCGCCATCGGCTGCTTGCGCGCTGTTCGCGAGGGTCAAATTGTAGAAATTGGCGATCTTGAATTTGCCTTCTGGTTCGATGCTTAGCGTGGTGGAGGTTTCATCCCATGAGAAATTCACAGGGAAGGCTTGCTGTGTTTCGCGGTTGATAATGGTCAGCGCGTCTTCCACACTTTTTTGATCCATCGGTTGCAGGAAGGTCACGATGAACGCTTGGTCGAGCTTAACATCTTTCACTTCTTCGGTTGGATTTTCCGCCCCGTCTTTCAATGCAAAGTTATAGATGATGGGGGCGCGGGTGTTGAATTGCCAACTGTACGATTCGTCTAATGTGTCGCCCAGTGTGTCTTTGATTTCCGCATCCACACTAACCTGATAGTTGGTGCCGCTCAACAGAATTTCATTTGGCTGATAGACATAGACTGACGAATTGACCCATTCGCCTTTGCCTTCGACAGCGGGCGTAAATTTCAACGGCTGCGGAAGTTTGCTTTGCTCTTCCACAATGGTCACAGGCACAACAGGACGGTTGAAGATGACCGTGATACTGGTGTTCAAATCCACTTCCTGCGTGCCTGCGGCGGGGAAGACTTGTGACACAGCCAGAGATTCGATGGTTTTGAATTCAACCTCGATGATTTCCTGTGCGGGTGTGCCGTCTTTGGCGGTGGCTGCGGTGATGGTTGCAGTGTAAACCGTGCCAGGGTCAAGCGGAGAGTCTGGGGTGAAGGTCAATGTTCGGGCGTTGACCCATGCCAGTTGACCAGAAACAGCCGTCCCGTTGGTAAGCAGCGAGAAAGCTTCGCCCGTTTTGGTCGGCTCCATATCGCGGTCAAATTGAATCTCGATCGGCGCGGATAAATCCAGTCGTTGCCCATCCATTGGATTTTGCGCGATGACTTGCGGACCCGTTGGCTGGGGTTTGACTGAAAGAGAATCATTGTTAAAAAAGATGCTTTTTGAAAATACGAGCGCCAGCGCAATTCCTACAATAATTGTAAGAATACCGAGCGCACGCAGAAGTTGTTTGTTTTCCATTTTGCTTGTCTCCCAAAAATAAGAAAGTTTCGGAAGTTCTACTTCCGAAATACGGTCTGCCGTAATTGTATGACGAATTTTAGATTTGAGAAGTTCCTGTTAATTGATGTTGATCAGTTTTATCATTAAGACCCTCTATATATAAAAAAAGTTAATGTCATTGCGAGCCGCGCTCTTGGTTTTGCGGCGAAGCAATCCCCGACATACTAAGCAGATTGCTTCGGATAAAGAACAAGGGCATCCTCGCAATGACATACATTTTCTGCGCGACATCAGCGGTTAAATCAAAACAGGGATACGCGGAAAGTATCCCTGTTGACCATTGCTCAAAATAAATTTTACTGTACGTTTGTTGCCTGTTTGCTATCCAAAAAGGATTGTGACATCTTGCGGATTTCGGTCACGCTTTCGGCTTGCAGTATTTGTTTTGCCAGTGCGCGGACTTCGGTTGTGTCCACTGCGCGGATAATGGATTTCGTGAGCGGAATGCCACCCGGGTTCAGGCTAAGTTCATCCACGCCCAAGCCAACCAAAACGGGGGCGGCCAGCGGATCGCCGGCCAGTTCGCCGCAGACGCCGACCCATTTGCCTTCCGCGTGCGCGGCTTCGACCACTTTGCCGATCAACTGTAAAACAGCGGGGTGAAGTGCGTCTGCCATGTTTGAGAGCAGGGGGTTGCCGCGTTCGGCCGCCAGGGTGTATTGAGTAAGGTCGTTTGTGCCGATGCTGAAGAAATCAACTTCACGTGCCAGAATTGGGCTTAACAATGCCGCCGAGGGAATCTCAACCATAATTCCGGTTTCAATTGGCCAGGCGTGCGGTAAATTTTCATCCACCAGTTGTTGATGGGCTTTCTCAAGCCAGGCGCGTGCCTGACGCACTTCATCCACATTGGCGATCATCGGAAACATGATGCGAAATTGAAAATCTGCGGCGGCTCTTAGAATGGCACGCAGCTGCGCCATAAATAGATCAGTGTTGCGCAGGCTCATGCGAATGGCGCGCACACCCAAAAACGGATTGGCTTCTGGCGGCAGTTTGATGTACGGAACTTCTTTATCTCCGCCCACATCCAATGTGCGGACGGTGACCGGGCGGTCTCCCATGACTGCGCCAATTTGACGTAGAACGGTTAATTGCTCGGCTTCTGTCGGCGGGGTCTCACGCGTCAGAAATAGGAATTCTGTGCGCAATAGACCAATGCCTTCGGCTCCGTTTTTCACTGCGTTCTCTGCATCTTGCACGTTGCCGATATTTGCAAAAACTTCCACATGATGTCCATCGCGTGTTTTGGCAATGGAGTGGCTGGTTAACAAAAGTTTTTGGCGGGTTTCAAGCCAGGCTTCGCGGCGTGCTTTGAGGTCTGCTTGAATCGCGGGTTCTGGGTTAGCCCAGACCTTGCCGTTAAACCCATCCAACGCGATAGATGTTCCAAGCGGTAGATGTTCCAAACTGGGGCTGGCACCAGAAATTGCGGGAATTCCCAAGGCGCGGGCTAGGATTGCGCTGTGTGAAGTAGGCCCGCCGCCCACAGTCATGATCCCAAGGATTTTGGTCATATCCAGTTGGGCTGTTTCGGTGGGCGTAATATCTTGCGCGAAGAGAATCACGGGTTCGGTTAAAACGATCGGGGCTGATGCGGCTTTGCCAGCGAGGGCAAACAGCACCTGGTTTCCAACATCTTCCACATCGGCGGCGCGTTGTTGAATGTAGGCATCGTCAAGGGCGCGATAATCGGCGGCGATTTTTGCTGTGGTGTCGCTCCAGGCTACGGCGGCGTTTTGATGACGTTCGTAGATTTCACGACGCGCTTGATTACTCAAATCGGGGTCTTGTAAAATGAGCAGGTGAGCTTCAAAAATCGCGGCTTCTGCTTCGCCAATGGATGTTTTTAGTTGTTGATGACGGACGTGGATGGCTTCACTCGTTGTGCTGATGGCTTTTTCAAGAAGCGCCCATTCATGGGATGGATTTTGGGCTGGCTCACGGGAAATGGGCGGTAGCTGCGCCTGATAGCGATAGAGCGGCCCGAGCGCGATTCCGTCTGAGATGGGGACGGCTTTCATGGAGCCGTCTGTGGCTGGGAGACTGTCAGCGGGGGAAATGCTTGGGATTGCCGCAACAGCTTGCGGGGCGGTCTGTTCGCCGAAGTTATCATCCACCAGCATTTTTATCGCATCCAAAACTGAATCTGATTCTGGACCGGAGGCTGTGATGCGGATTTGATGTTCTTCCACTGCGCCCAGCGTGGCAACCGAATTCAAACTGCGGGCCGAGACCGGCCCTTTGCCGTTGGTCAAATTGGCGACGGTGACTTCGGCGTTGAAGCTGGCAACTGTTTGCACAAAACGCGCGGCGGGGCGGGCGTGCAAGCCGTGCAAATTGTGAAGTGTGAGCACAAGCTGTTTGCCGTGCTCGGCGACGGCAGTTTGTTTGGCGGGTTCAACGTCAGAAGGATCGCCGATTTGCTCCTGCTTGGGAAGCAAGGCTTGTTTGGCTTCCTTGCAAACGGCATCGAGCGTGCCGCCCAGCCCAATTTGTACGGCGGCGGCGATGCTGCCTTCGATGAGCGGGGCGGAGCAAAAACGGATATGCTCCACCATTTCTGGCGGCAGGAGTTCGGTGGCCATTTGTGCGCTCAAAACGGCGCTGCCCAAATCCATCAAAACCAGAACACCGTCTGGCGAGAATACAGATGTGATGGCTTCGCTGATTTCAATGGCGTCTGTGCCAAACTCTTCGCGATTTTCCCCTACACCTGCCGCAACAACCATGGGAATTTTTGTTGAAGCAACCTGCTTCACTAAATTTACCAAAGCATTCGCCAGTTCGCGACTGTGTGAAACGATGACAAGTCCGACCATGGCGGCTAAACTCCGGTTGAAGCAATTGTCAACGCGAGCCAGGTTCCGTACGAAACCGCAGTGATGCCGAGGATCACAAAAATCCAGTCAATTGCTTTTAATGCGCTGCGCGAAGGCTTGAGGTCGAGGATGATGCCGCGTAAGCCGATCAGCGAGTGGGTGACGACTGTCGCCAGAAATAAAATTTCCATGGCGGGGATAAGCGGGTTTTTATAATAGGCAATCACGTCTGCATAGGTTAGCAGTCCGTTTTCGGCGGCAAAGTGATTGACGATAAAGTGGATCAAAAGAAAAATAACTAACAGCGGGCCAGTGGCGATCTTCACCAGCCATAGCCAGGCGGTTTCGCCAGATTTCGGAGCCGAAATATTTTGAGAAACAGGAGTTTGTGCCATTTTTCAGCTCTCTTTCTATGCTGTGAACATGCGGACGCCAAAGATCAATATGGCAACGACGGCGATGAACATCAGCGTGTAGAAAAGCGATTTTTGTTGTGTTACGCTGACGCCGAAGGTGGTCAGGATAATTCGGATGCCGTTAAGTCCGTGCAAAATACCTGCCGCCACAACCAATAGTTCGCCAACAATCACAAACGGGTTGTGCATGAGTTCTACAAAACCGTTGTAGCCTGCAGGACCTTGGGTGAGTAACCAAAGCACCATCAGGTGCAGGAAAAGGTAAAAGGTTAATCCCAGGGCGGTGATGCGGTTGAGAATGAAAGCCCATCCGCCGGTTTCGCGCCCAATGGGGTTGAACCACATCCAAAATCTGGAAGGAGAGGGTTGATTGCGTTTATTTTCCATGTGTCATCTCCTCAGTTACGCTTTGTGAAACAAGCGTGTAAAACGTTCTTTGATAATCTGTGTGCGTAAATCCATGATGCGCCGCGCGGGGTCAACAAATGAAGGGCAGACGGCGGTACATTCAAAGGCGCTGTGGCAGCGCCAAACGCCGTCTTCGCTGTCCACAAGATGCAGAAGTTCAGGATTGCGTTTTAATCCGTTGGCTTGTGCGCCCGCGAGAATGGCCGGTCCAAGATATTCATTGGATGTGGCGGCTGAAGGACACGCGCTGATGCAGAGTCCACATTCGATACAATCTGCCAGTCGGATGTATTCTCCGTCGGCGGCTGACCAACTGGCGGCTGGCTTTTCGATTTCCGCTTCTGGCGACGGCAGGACTGATCTTGCTCCGACAGAATCCAGCCGACTGTAGAGTGTTCCCATATCCACAGCCAGATCGCTGATGATGGGGAAGTTGCGCAACGGTTCAATTTTGAGAGTTCCGCCGTCATGGGTCACGTCGCGGATGTAGGTGATGCAGGTCAGTTTTTCGGTGTCGTTGACGCGCATACCGCACGCGCCGCAGGTGGAGTGGTGGCACGCGTGCCGGTAGCATAAAGTGCGATCCATGAATGCCCAGACCCGTTCGACGGTATCGAGCACATATTCATCAGGATTAACTTCCATTTTGTATTCGTCGAAATGGGGCGTTTCGCCTTCCTTTTGACGGGAAACTTTAAGCGTGATATTCCAGTTTTCGCTCATGGCAACTCCTCAATTGGGATGTGTGTAATATTGACGATAAG
>CAMCQT010000167.1 GCA_945877125.1 Candidatus Brevifilum fermentans
TGCACCTCGGGGATGCCTCTTCGGCATTCCTCCACTGCTTTGTACGGCTTATTGTCCTGTCTTTTCGGAGTATACTTCGCAAAACCAATAGACGGTTTCTGACGTGAAAAATGAGCCCCGCTCTTTCTTGGTGCACCCGACGCTGGGGAGTCTGCGGCAATCTCAAGCATTTTTCTACGCCTCAGCATTTTCCTGCTCCCAAACATTTTCCGCGCCCGCCTGCCGTACGCAAGTACAACCTGTTGAAGGAGATGTGGTATCTATATGAGTCCAATTCGAATGTCACGAGTAGAATCAGCGATCCGCATTGTCCTTGAGTTTAATGAAGCCTTCAACCGTCATGATGTCGCGGGGATGATGCAGTATATGAGCGACGATTGTGTCTTCGAAAACACTGCTCCAGCCCCAGATGGCGCTATCTACTCGGGAAAGGAAGCAGTCACTCAATTTTGGCAGGACTTCTTCCGCAAGTCACCCCATGCACAGATCGAAATCGAGGAAATATTTGGACACGGACTTCGGTGCGTTATGCGTTGGAAATACAACTGGGTAGACACAGCGGGGAAAAAGGGATATGTACGCGGAGTGGATATATTCCAGATAAAGAACGGTTCTATCTGCGAAAAGTTGTCTTACGTCAAAGGATAGTATCACCCGGTAAACGTGACAGCTTTTGATTGATTTACTTCTTCACCAACTCCTGATATACATCAATAATCTGCGCGGCGATCTTTCCCCAGGCGTAGTCGAATGCATATTGTGAAGCGCCCAGCCCCATCGTCTCGCGCAGGTGCGCGTCTCCCAACAATGCTGATAATTTATCACACAAGGCTTCCGGGTCACTATCAGGGATCGTATATCCTGTCGCTCCATCCTGCACCAGATAGCCCAGCCCGCCCACATCTGAAGCAATGACCGGCGTGCCGCACGCCATGGCTTCAAGCGCCACCATTCCAAACGACTCATACAACGAAGGCATCACCAGCACCTCTGCCGCAGAATAATAATAGGGCAGGGTATCCTGTCCGCGCTTGCCAAGAAAAATGACCATGCCGCCCATGCACAAATCATCGCACAGATTTTGCAGGCGGGTCATTTCATCAGACATCTCCTCGGGCAGCACATCTGGTTCGCCACCGATGATCGCCAGATGCACAGGGCGATGCAATCCTTGCAAATCCAAACAAGACATGGCCTGGATCAACGTATCCACGCCCTTCAAGGGTTCAATGCGCCCCACAAAAAGCACCATGCGGTCTTCAGGCTTTAACCCAATAAATTGCTTTGCCTCATCAAAGGGGATGGGATAAAAATGGCTCAAATCGACCCCCGGCGGAATGACAACCATTTTACGGTCATCTGCGCGATAAAGAAATCGCAACTGTGTTTGCTCAGCCAAAGTGGCGACGATAATTCGATCTGCGCGACGGAGGACCTGTCTCTCACCCTTGAGTCGATCCACGCCTGCGCGTTCACTCTCCGAGCGCGCCACGCGATTCTTCATCTCACCCAAGGTGTGAAACATGTGAACGATGGGCGTCCCACCCCAGGCGTCGCTCAGAATTTCCGCCGCCAGTCCAGACATCCAATAATGACTGTGGATCACATCGTAGGTGATGCCTTTTTCGATGGCAAATTGTTTGATACCCACGGCAAACTCGGGGATGTAATTTGCCAGTTCACTCTTGGCTTTGGGGGTTTCCGGCCCGGCGGGCACATGCACCACGCGGTTACCAAACCCCAACTCGTGGACAACGTGCGGCACGTGCTCATCCTGCGAACGGGTGAACACATCTACATGAATGCCAAAACGTCCCAATTCGCGCGTTAAATCACGGACGTAGACGTTCATTCCGCCCGTGTCTTTGCCGCCCAAAGTTGCCAGCGGACAGGTGTGATAAGAAAGCATGGCGATACGAAGCATATTTTTCATTAACTCCCAAGACACAGACAACACGAAGCGCTAAAAACTTGCGAGTTTAGTTGGTTTCCTTTATAATCTCACCCGCTATAAAAACCTAAGCCACCTTAGCTCAGTTGGTAGAGCAGATAATTCGTAATTATCAGGTCGTGGGTTCGTCTCCCACAGGTGGCTCCTAAATACGGCAAGATTATACGCTTCACCCCCATATATGGGTATAAAAAGGACTCCATTTGATGGAGTCCTTTTTTACTACAGCTACCTTACAGCTACCCGTTTATCTTTATGGGCGAAATTTCTCAGGGAGTGGAACATCTGCTGGAGTACGTTTTTCAAGTTTCTTCAAATCATTACTCACATTGATCGGGGTTAAGAGTTCATCCAATTTCCCGGCGGCTTCATCCTGCATACCTGGGAGAACATGGGAATAAGTATTCAAGGTCAAACTAATATCTGAATGACCCAATCGTTCTTGAACAACTTTGGGGTGGACTCCCTGCTGAAGCATGAGAGTAGCAGCGGTGTGTCTCAGATCGTGGAAACGGACATCCGGTAATTCCGCCTTTATCAGAAGTCTCTTGAAGTTATGATACAGGTTGCTTGGATCCATAGGCGTTCCTGTGGATGACGGGAATATCATGTCGTTCTCTTTCCAAGAACTCCCAACCATCTGACTCTCCATAAATTGGAGGTCCTGATGCTTGCGTAGTTTTTCAACAGTAGTTACGCCTAATGCAATTACACGCCTGCCAGCGGCTGATTTGGGTTCACTGAATACCAACCCCCCACTCAACCTTTGAAGTTGACGCTGGATTCCAATCCGTCGACCTGTCCAATCTACATCAGACCATTTAAGTCCAAGCAACTCACCCTGACGTAAACCTGTAGTGACCGCAATCCAGAAAAGAACCTCAAAGCGACCGCCTTCCGCAAAAGAGAGAAGAATGCGGACCTGACTATCCGATAAGGTTTTCATCTCTTTGCGCTTGAACTTGGGACGAATGACAGCCAGAGCAGGGTTTGAGCCGATCATTCCCAACCTAAGCGCATGACTGAGAGCGCGACGTAAAACAGCGTGTATAAGGACCACCGTTCGTGGACTCAGTCCGCTCTCCAATTTCTTACTATACAGTGCCTGAATTTGTCTGGGATTTAAATCTTTCATCTTTATCATCCCTAAGTCAGGGGTGATATGCAGCCTAACAATCTTTCTATATTGATCAATTGTCTTCGGGCGGACTGAAGTCTCGCTTAAAACCAGCCATTCATTCAAGAAAACAGAAACGCTAATCTGTGCTCCTGAGAAAGTCAGTCCATTATCAATTTGAGTTCGCATCTTCCGCAGCCATTCACGGCATTCACTTTGCGACTTGAAATACTTACTTACACGTCGACTTTGGACAGTTATTTGTGCAGCCCATAGTCCATTCTTTCGTTTGTTAATACTTCCCTCGCCTTGCCCTCGTTTCTTTGACATTTGCTTAATTTTTATCCTTTCACCTGTCCGCCATAGTTACCCATGGCGGGCAGAGCATAGTTAGACTTACATCCACTACTATGCCACGGTCTTGTGACCACTAGCAAAAGTAGATTATTGAACATTTTAAAGTTCCAATAAAAGACAAATCTTTTTTGAACAGGAAGCCCCGGAAAATCCATAACTGTGTACGGGGTCGAAATTTCACAGATCGTTCAACCTGGGGCTTCCTGTTGCATTTTTGTGTCACTTAAGTGACTTTGTACTTTTCTGTCTCATCAGCTAAAAACTGCTTCAAGAGACGTGACTTGCGCTTTCGGCATTTCGGGCTGCATGTGGCAAACCCAGGAGGTGAGAGTTTCCCGCATACCTGACAAGGCTTGGGGTCTACTTCTGACCGTTGCCGTTGCTGCCCATTATTCCTATCGGGAAAGGGACGGGTTGCAATTCTGCCGCCTCGCTTTCCTGGGCAGGTTCAGATTTCACTTCCTGCGCGGGCTGTTGATCTGCTTGTATTACCGGAGCGGGTGTTTGTTTCTCTGTCTGATATTGTCGGGGCATTGCCGACGCGGGATTTATCAATACCTGTCCGGCTGCGCGCAATCTTTCAGAAAAAGACATTTCACGCCGTGCGGGGATCTGTACGGGGATCGCCTGCGCTTGATCCGGTACATCATACGCGGGGAGGTCGATCAGATCTCCCAAGACAGGCAAGCCAAGGTTGCGCCGTACGTTATCCACAAGCCGCGGTGCGATCACGTTGCCAAGCGCGCCGCGTTCCCGGAG
Source organism: Candidatus Brevifilum fermentans (assembly GCA_945877125.1). Lineage (GTDB taxonomy): Bacteria > Chloroflexota > Anaerolineae > Anaerolineales > Villigracilaceae > Villigracilis. The sequence continues at coordinate 4,185 of CAMCQT010000167.1, forward strand.
AAGCACACCTTCCGCTTGCTTCATGGCTTCCTCGGTGATGTTTGCCGTTTCAATGCCCAATGAAATATTTGCACTGATCTCAGGTTCTGCGAGTTTGTAGGCATAGATCAAAATGACATGCGTAACTGCTGCGCCGATGAAACCATAGACCAGCGCATTGTTGATCCAGGTGGGTGCCTCGATCATCTTTTGACCGCCGAGCATTACGTCAATTGCCACCATCGCCAGAGAGCCAGCCAAACCAGCCATGAAGCCGATAAAGGAAAACGCATATTGCATGATCGACTTGCTAAGATAGATAAGCGCGCTCAGCCAGGCGAGCGCTGCAATATCAAATAATGTCATGCCCATTACCTGGGCGATGAAGTCATCCGGGAAGATGAATGCGAGCGCGGAGAATGTGTAGGACATAAGCAGGATGATGATCGCCAAGCCAAAGAGCGAAAAGAATACGGCGGCGATGTGGGGCATGATCTTCTTCATGATTTATTTTCCTTTACAGTATTTTGAATTTACCCAACCCTGCAAACCACCTGAACTCCTGACAGGAGTCCAACCATCAACGGTTTCAGGGGCGGTTTGGGTCAATATGTCGCCCTCGTGCAATATGGTTACATTCGGGCAATATGTGCCGCCGCAAGTTCTCAAGTTCACTGTGCCTGCCTCAACGCCTGTGTTGATCTGGCACATTGGCGGGGCAGGGGTTGCTGGTGGCGCTCGGGTGGAAATGGGCTGGGACATGACCACAATTGGGGCGGTCGAGCTGCAAGCCAACATAAGCAAGAGTAGGATGATAAAAAGCGTTTTGGTGTTTGTCATTTTTGGCTCCTTTTCGAATATCCCCCGCGCCAAAAACAAATAACCGCTTGTGGCAAAATGCCGCAAGCGGTTAAGGAGAGGCATGATAGAATCGCCTCAGCCCGTGCGCCGCTTGTGTCGGCGTGGGGGTCAGGGTGAATAAGGTGTTGAAGCACCTTATTCACCCGTTTTAAATGGTCGAATTGTCGGAATTACCGACAAAATGATTATACTACTATTCGGGGGCTTTATTGCGATTAATTCTCAGGTTTACGCCCGCGCTTTTCCCCTAATGTTTGCACTTTACCTAAATATGCTAAAAGTGATTCACGGTCAACCAACCAAACTATACTAACCTTACGGGCTTGGATCTTGCCATCCCTGATTAGTCGCGTAATAGACTCTGGGTTATAACCGCTTAGTTCTGCCGCCTCTCTCACGGTCAACCATTCTTCGCCATTGCTTATCATAAATCACACTCCGTTATACAGAATTATAACCGCCGTATAACGTGGTACATGCTTGCAAATATTCGGTTGTAAAGGTTCGGGGCTAGAGCTATGCCGGCTGTCAGATATCCTTGTGGACTAGAGGTTTTGTGATGAATGCGAGGTTGACTAATCCTTCGCGCCTGGACTTGGCGAACTCGCCTGTTTGGCATCTTTGCTTTGCATTTCATGTGTGACATCTTTAGAATCTTTGGTTTCACCATCAACTGTCTGCACTTTGACGAATTTTTCATCATCAGCCAAACGTATAAGCAAGGCATACACGCGCGCTAAGGCTTGGAGTCTCTGAGTCCCTGGGTTTGCGTGGAGGTACTGATTAGCATATATTCCTTCTCTGATTCCTTACTCCGATATTGGACAATGCCAAAATCTAGGGTGGAGTGCGACAGTAATTGCTGAGCCGGCTTATGCAGGATGGGTAGAGGCAGTAGAGTGAGTAGAGGATTACTTAATTAAACATAATATTTTCTCTTTCGCCTTTTTCAAGAGGAAATTCTGATTTCAACCTCATTCCTACCCAATAATTAAGACCATTGAGTTGCTTTTTAGTAAAACCAAGATTTTCCCAATCTTTTGCTATCTTTTTTATAGATTTGAAAGCATGACCTTTGACTAAGCACCAATCACAATAAACAGTATAAATATGGCTTGTCTGTATTTTGTAGCCAGCACCAATTTCACAGCAAGATTCAGTGAATTCCTGAATAATATTATTTTCTGCTTGGCATTGATCTGTGGCTGAAGTTACGGATTGTGGGATTAAAAAACGACCTCTGTTTCCTAATCTCGTCAGCCCTTCCAGCGCCCAATTCAATATTCCCGGACCTTCTTGTTTTATTAACTCCTTAATATCAAGATCTTTTTCATTTAGGTGTAAGGGGGGAAGTTTTATTACCATAAACCTTCGATAGAAACCATCTCCTGGTGGAATGTTAGGAATTTCTGTTGAAGCCCAAAAAATTTTGGGGTACGGCAGGTAATTAAATGGCTTTTCATATTTCTCTTCTATCATCAAAAACTCACCGCTAACAATCTTATTTACGTTATCAATATTTGTCGGAGCAAAGGTAAACTGCTCCGTTGAATAAATAATATTTTTTCCAACAATTAACGGTAATGCAAACTTTGAACGCTCAATATCGGAGATACTAAGTTGAACAGCTAAAGGACCTGCCATTGCTTGAATTCCGCCGATAATTGAGGACTTGCCACATCCTGCCGGACCGATCAACCATATAGCAATTTCGTGCTTTGTCTCTCTGGTAAGACAATATCCAAAATACTCCTGTAAAAACGACACGACCTCGGACGATAGCCGTGAAAGAACTTTCAACCATGTTTCAGGCACTGCATTGGGATCATAATCATATGGCAAAGAGGCGGTAATATAATCGTCTTTGCAATGCGGTAAAAATATACCCATACTATTCATACTAGTCGTACTCATACAGCGATGAAGGGTGCCATTTTTAAAAACAATGATATTTGAACCTCTATCAAAATTATCATTTGAAATAGTAGTTAATATTCTGCTTATTTCAGTCACAGAATTTAAGCGACTGCTATTTGGTCGAACTCCTTCGCTCTTTGCTTCTATTAAAATATTAAGAATTTCTTTTTGGACTTGCGTCAACGATATTTCATCCCAGACCCCCTCCTTGTATCTTCGAAAACAGCCAAGTCCATAAATTGTGTCTGGGAATCTTACTATCCAGCGATTTGCTAGCTCATCGTCGGAAGGGGACTTAATAATTTTGTCTTTTATCTTCACAATTTCCATTATTTTTTCTTGGAATTACCAAATCAAACTTGTTGCGTGTTGCATGTACTTTGATCAATAAATTTCTGCAGGTCCACCGACTTTACTCTCACAACCTTCCCAAAACGAACTGATGGTATTTGACCTTGAGAAATCAAGCGGTAGGCAAGCGCCCTGCTGATTTTTAACAACTTAGAAACCTCAACTGCTGTCATAAAGCTTGTTTCTGCTAAAAAACTTGTTTCCATATGTATTTACTCCATAAAATAGGATGATGTAGTCCATAGAATTTTTTTAGAATCTACTGTCAACTACGGCTACACGCATTATTATAGAACATTTGTTCAGCCTTGTCAATAGGGAGTTTATACGTATTTTCTTGGGTTTAGTTGATGTCTTACCGTTTAATGAAGATTCGCTATCATTAGCACCACTACGTTAGATCCACCGCTTCGACAATGTTGTCTAGTATCACTAGTGTTCGACTAACTTGATTGTTTTACAACAGTAACAGGATAAAGCCGCTTAAGTTTAATGCGAGCGTTATCAGGTTTGAATTGCCAATTGATCTGCACCTTAAAATTGTTACGGTCTTTCTCCCAAGCAGCGACTTCTGCTGTGAG
>CAMCQT010000168.1 GCA_945877125.1 Candidatus Brevifilum fermentans
CTCGGACATTCAGACGTACAGCCTTTGCAGGCGAGGCAGAGGTCAAGAGATAAATACACGTTTTCCATCATGTCATTGCGAGGAGGGTGCTCTCCCCGACGAAGCAATCCCCCATCGTCAAGGGGTTGCTTCGCAAAGTTCGCTCGCAACGACATCGGCGATGATATCAATGACCGAAGCAGGTTCGCACGTCCTCTCGTACTAAATGCTTCATCGCGTGTTGCTTGAAAAGATGGGCACATTACGCCGGTTGTTTTGCGGCACACACCCTGTCCATTGCAATGCTCAATTGCGCCAGCCAATCCGCGGGCGTGGTCAAAACTCAAAGCAGGGGACCATGCCTGGGCGCGGTAATTTTCGCCATATCTCAGATGCGAATCCATCGGCGGCGCATCGAACATTTTCCGCGGGTTCAAAATATTATCCGGATCCGCCGCACGTTTTATGGAACGCATAGCTTCGGTGATTTCTGCGCCGTACGTTTTTTCGATCCACTCGCCCGTTACAATGCCGTCACCGTGTTCGCTGCTCATCGAGCCGCCGAGGCTCAAGGTCAAAACCAGAACCTGCTCGGCAATGCTTCGCAAAGCGCGCACACCTTCTCCATGTTGCAGATCCAAGATCGGACGAATATGCAAACAGCCAGCCGAAGCGTGCGCGTAAATTCCGCCCACGGTATGGTGCTCCTCCAAAATCTTTTCGATCTCGCGCACGAACTCGCCCAGACGTTCCACAGGCACAGCGCAATCTTCGATGAACGCGGCGGGTCTGGCAGGCTGCGGACGCGAATCCAAAATTCCCAATCCCATCTTGCGAATGTTCCAAACGCGGGATTGCTCCTCGGGCGACTCGGCAATCGTCATGATGTCGCCGATGCGCCGAACCGCTTCTTTCAAAGCTGATGGCTGGTCCCCGCTAAATTCAACGACCAACACTGCGGCAGGGTCACCCGTCATCCAACCCATCTGACGGGCATACGCCGGAACATCGCGCGCCAGCCGAATGATCATCTGCGGAATCAACTCAACGGCGCTCGGCATAAACTCCAACAAACGCGGCACGTCATCGCAGGCATCCACGATGCTGTTGTAGGCAAGCACGCCAAGTATCGTGTGTTTTGGTTTTTGAACAAGATTGATCTTCGCGCAGCGCATGACCGCAAGCGTGCCTTCACTACCGGCGAGCAAAGTTGCAAGATTGAAGGCTGTAGATTTTTGGTCGAAGGTCGAAGGTTGAAGGTCGTAGGTTGGAGGGTATGAACTATTTTGATACCAGCGTGAAGGCGCAGATGGACTCCAGGGCAATAAATAATTCAATCTGTATCCAGCAGAATTTCGCCATGATTTTGGAAAGTTTTGCTTGATCAATTCTGAATATTTTTCACGAACATCTAAAACCACATTTATAAAAGGCTTTTGACCTTCAACCTGCGACGCTTCCATCACTCCCCATGTTGCAAGCGAGCCGTCTGCAAGAATCACATCTGCCGAAATCAAATGATCGGCAGACATGCCGTATAAAATTGAATGTGCGCCCGTGGCATTGTTGCCAATCACGCCGCCCAGCGTGGCGCGCTCTGCCGAGGCTGGGTCAGGGCCAAACATCAAACCAAATTTCGCCGCCGCTCGATTCAAATCCGCAAGCACAACGCCCGGTTCGACAGTGGCAGTGTGAGAGTTGACGTCAATTTCAAGGATGGAATCGAGATGGCGCGAGCAATCCAAGATCAGGGCTTCGCCGATTGCCTGACCGCCGAGCGAGGAGCCTGATCCGCGCGGCAGAATGGGGATTTTATATTTCGCAGCAAGTTCCACGGCGGCTTGCAAATCATCTTGTGTTTTGGGAATGGCAACGCCCAACGGCTCGATCTGATACATGGATGCATCAGTGGAGTACAATGCACGGGAAGCAGGATCAAGCCGCAGGTCGCCTGCGAAGCGTTTTTTTAGTTCAAAAAGGAAATCGGGGGAGAGAGACATCGTTCAATTCTAATGCAAGACAAAATCACTTTTTGATAAAAGGCTGGTTTGCTTTTTCAAGATGAGAATAGAATTCCTGTTTTAATTTTGAAAGTATTTCCGTTTCTTTGTTGGATAAATCAAACATTTCTTCAGGATCAACAGTCAGGTTATATAACTCAAATACCTGATCGAAATTTTCATAGCCCAAGTACGCAATTAATTTATAAGATCCTTTTCTCATTGCGATGACTGCTTTTTTCAAGGGGCCGTACACAGAGTTATCCACCGCATAGACAGAGAAAATTGGACGGTCTGGGTCTTCCACGCCGCCCAAAGCAGGCAGTACGACACCGTCAACATCAGATGGAATTTCCCTGTTTGTGATGTGAAGTAAAGTTGGCAATACATCGACATTGCTTGTTGGAGAATAAACATCGTTTCGAGTTACCTGTCCCGGCGCATGTACCAACAAAGGAATATGAAGGACGGGTTCATACATAAACTGAAAGCCGTGTCCTACAAAGCCGCGCTCAAATAATTCGCCGTGATCCGATGTAATAATTACATAGCTGTTGGCAAGCACGCCAGTTCGATCCAGCTTGTTGATCAATCTGCCAAATTCCTCATCCACCTGGGCAATCTGTCGATCATAGGCTGTTCTTTGCGAGCGTAAAAAAACCTCATTTAATTTCGGCGATAGGGGATGCGCGTTTTTTTGAGGCGGGGCATAACCATCGCGGAACAACCTGAAATATTCGCTGCGGGGGCTGTATGGGAAATGAGGCGAAAACAAGTGAAAAAAAGCAAAATAGGGAGAGTGTCTTTCTTCAAGTTGGGATAACTCCAGATACACTCCGTTATATACATCTTCATTTAGATAAGGAGCCACGTACCCGCCGAGCAATATTTCAGGAATACCATTTGGGTATCGCGGAGAATCATTTCTTTCCTTCAAGAATGAGCTGAAAATCTTCTCCTTGTAATAGGAACCAAGAATGGAAGAACCTGCCATGTCACCTTGTAATGAAAACAAAAAATCATCCACAGCGATGGAGGCAAGTGTACGATCATTCTTAAAGACACCCGTTACCAAGTTCCCTTCGCGAAGGCTGTAAGCTGTTACAGGCAGAAAATTATCCACATCCTGATAGCTTTGCCCAACCAAACGTTCTGACCAGGGGTTTTGAGAAAAGGCAAACCTGAAATAGTCAGCACCCAAAAGAGAGTATGGATTCGTAGAGGCAAATTCAGGGAGTACCAATCCGCCCTGGTTAATCGCGCGATGCTTCCACCCAAACATTCCAGTCAGGAAGGATGCGGTTCCTGTGGTCGTAAAATTCCCGCCGCTTATGTGTTGGTGATAGACCGTGGAATACCCCGCAAACGAATCAATATGCGGAGTAGTTGAGCGCGGATAGCCATATAGAGATAAATGACGCGCAGACAGCGCATCACACAGAATGATGATTATATTTGGGGAATTGGTATTATTGTCAGCCGTAGAAAACAACTTATTAGGAAGCGCCGCCCCAGCCAAATAACCGCCTGCTATTTTTAAAAAGTCTCTCCGCGTAAATTTTGCCATGCTTGCTCTTCTCTTCCATTTCTCAATAAAACAGGTTGGTCTTTATAATCTTTCTTGAACAGCTCATTTGCTTCGTCCAGGTATGCAAAAAGCTAATTTTTCATGACGGCTAATGTGACTACATCTTTTGAAGCCGGGTTGTTCAGTTCTTCCAGGTCGTTTTTTTGATTGGGCTCAATGCAGCGTTGTCAGGCGGGGATAACCATACAAAGACAGGTATTTCGCCGAAAATGCATCCCATAATATTATGATGATATTCGGCTGGGCGTTGTTCGTTGACTTTAGAGAAAGCAACTGCTCGGGGGTAGGCATGCCTGCAAATGTTGCACCTGCAACTTTGAGAAAATCGGGCTGCAAAAACTGCCTCATAGACCTGTCTAATTAATGTTACGAACAAATACAATGATCAAGGAGATAAAACTTAGCGGAAGGTAGATATACAAAAAAACAGTGACACGCTCTGCAAGACTGTCAAGATTTTTTCTGATCCATTTATTCCTTGGGGCAAATATTGCAATAATCAACCCCAGCGAAAGTGTAACCAACCACCAAACCAACTCTCCACTCAAAAATGCTTCGATATCCCCATAACGGCGAAACAATATTAATCTCAACACAGAGGAGATCAGCACGATCAAAACCACCAATATGGATCGTGACTGAAATTCCTCCTTATTGTTTCTCAGGGCAAGAAAAAGTGTGAACTCCAAAAACAAAACACCTGCCAGAACCAGAATACTTTCCAGCAGGTCTATCGAAAAGGCATACGCATAAACAGACAGGATCTGCCCAACACTCAGGTAAAACATCCATGAGGGAAGTTTGTAAAATGATGTAAACAGAGTCCAGGAATAAACCAGAAAAACGATCACCGCATATACGCCAAAAATGCTTTGACGATCCGGTAATCGCCCGGCAAACAGTTTATGCAACTTCATCAAACATTCCGAATTATTTTGCCTTTGCCTGGTTTGCCACAGCCGCCGCTTTCTTTGCGGCTTCTTCGGGGTCGCCGAGGTAGTAATTCTTGATGGGCTTCAAATTTTCGTCAAGTTCGTAGACCAACGGCAGACCCGTCGGGATGTTGAGTTCAGTGATGTCGGCTTCGGAAATATTATCGAGATACTTCACCAGCGCGCGAATCGAATTGCCATGTGCTACGATCAACACACGCTTACCAGATTCGATTTCAGGCACGAGCGTGGAATGCCAGAAAGGCAAAACACGATCCAGCGTAATCTTAAGCGACTCGGTGGCGGGCAACTGCTCGGGCGTCAATAAGGCGTAGCGGCGGTCAAATTTGGGGTGGCGTTCATCCGTCAATTCGAGAGCAGGCGGGGGGACATCGTAGGAACGGCGCCAAACCTTCACCTGGGCTTCGCCGAACTTCTCAGCGGTTTCGGCTTTGTTCAAGCCCTGCAACGCGCCGTAGTGACGTTCGTTCAACTGCCAGGCGCGGATGACGGGCAGCCATTCGCGATCCATTTCATCTTGAATGATGTTCAGGGTTTTGATGGCGCGTTTCAATACTGAAGTATAGGCGATATCAAAATCGTACCCGCCTTCATGCAACAATTTTCCTGCCTCGCGCGCTTCTGAGCGACCAAGGTCAGTCAGGTCAACATCGGTCCAGCCTGTGAAGCGGTTTTCCAAATTCCACGTGCTTTGTCCATGACGGACGAGAACTAATTTATACATAATTAAACTCCATTTATGAACGGTTTCGATACAGGGATTGGTTTGGCACCGACTGCATGGCTTTCAAATCAAGCGGAATTTCAAGAAAATCAACAATCGACTTGCAGAGAGTCTCTGGGGCATCTACCATCTGACTGTATTTGACAAATAAAATACGCATATTGGGTTTTCGTGCAGCCCAATATTTTACAGCGCGCAAATGTTCACGAAATTGGGTTTCCATTTCGGCATCTGTAAGCGTGGATGTTTCGTTCCTTCTCTGCAACATTTTTCGTTGAGAGGCAAGGACTTCGCCGATCTCTCGTTCCATGAAAATAACATCATAGGAAAGGTCATCTGGCAAAAATTCAAGCAGATAGGAAATTACTTTTACAACTTTGCCCTGCGCGGCATAGAGCCATTTTTTCTCGCCATCTTTCAAGCTTTTACTTGCTTCGATTTCAAAATAGCCGTTGGGATTATCTTCATCAGCCTGACGAAGGGCGTCAACGACAGTTGGAAGCCCACCTTCTGCAAGCATTTTCATCATCATGGACGTGCCAGAACGAGGCAATCCAGAGACGACGATTATTTTTTCGTTTGTTTTTTTGGAATTTTGACGTGCAAATAAATTCTTCAAGGTAATTTACTCACTGATATAAAGATTGACTAAAGATAACCAAGTCCTTTTAGTCTTTCTTCCAGGTCTTTTTGCCCATGCCCACTGATCTGCGAGGGTGGCTTGATATGGGACTGATCGAGGTGCTTGCCAATGGCAAGGAAGGGAATGTCGCGGAAGGATATGCCGCCGAAATTGCTCAGGTCACGATTGGCAAAGATCACGCCGGGCACAACGTCTGAATCCACACAATGGTCAGCACCCCAATGGTCGTGGTTAGGCTCAACCAGAGACTGGGGAATTTTGCCGAGACCTGTCTCAGGCGAGGCGCGATATCCGGCTGCGTAACCAACTACAAGGTCGGGTCCGAGGCGGGTATACGATCCATTATAGACTTCGTGTTTGAGCCGCACGCGATGAGTCACAGATTTTCCATCAGGACCTTTCCAGTCCATTAACTTCTGTTGAATTTCAGCCAACAGACTTTCAATTTCGCTTGCACCCACCACGCCTTGACCTTCACGTCCGGCGACATTCAAGTAAAGGCTGTTCAAGCCAACAGCATAGGCTTTAGTCTGGGACCAATCCACATTTGATAGGTCACCGCTAGAATTACCATTATTTAATGCCAGGTAGCCATTTTCAGCCAGCCAGCGGTTTAAGTGGATTTTATGTTGGTATGTTGTAAAACCGTGGTCAGACATCACGAGATAATTATATTTACCGCCCCAATTACTTACCCGCTGATTGACTTCACCTACGAAGGCATCCAGTTTTTGATACCATGCCTGGGCTACGTCAAGACGGTTGTGATAGAACATGTGCTGAACACGATCAAGATCATCAAAAATACTTCCAAGCACGCCTTCTTTAAAATTACCAAGCAAATAAAAAAATATTTGCTTGCGGCGTTCAAAAATAGTGTCACATAAAGTAATGAATTGCTCATCACTTATACAACCATCTTCAAGTCCGGTTGTATCCTGGGGCCAGCCAAGAGTAAGGTATGGTCCGACCTTTTGCCATAGGTCTTTGGCAAATGACTTCGATGATGAATAATGCGACAATGCATGCAGGGGATGAATTTGCAACGGCAAAGTATATAAACGCACAACTCCATTTAGACTTGTCAGAATCATACGCGTGATGGCGTGAACATTAAAGAACAAACCCGCTTTGAATTTAACTTCAACAATGTCACTCCATTCCCCGACACGTAACTGCAATTGACTATCTCCAATTGTCACGCGAGCTGTATTGGAATCGATGACGTCCAGTATTACGGGTGAAGTAGCGGGCTGCGGACCAGACTTGCTTTGAACTTGCGGTCCATTTAATAAAGCCGTGAATCTGCCTTTGCCAATCGATTCAAAGCGAGTCACAGCAGTTTTATTTTTCTTCTCATCTTCTGTGGAAAATAATGTGCCCACGCCAAGTTGACCGCGGATATCCGGCGTGCCAAGCCCAGGTAAAGTATTAACAGGTAATTCAGGCCGCGCGGGGAACATGGCTGGCCACCATAAAGCAGTTGCGGGATATCCCATCTCAGCCGCTTCTTCGAAGAGGGTTTTTGCAATATACGGAGGGACAAATTGCTCCCCCAATGCACTTTTTTTCATTGGCAAAATTGATACGTAAGGCGCATAGGTGGATGGGTCACGATGCACCAAGTCAAAGATGCCGTGACCACCTGGGTCTGCGCCAGTAGCGATGCTTGTCCAGGAAACTTCAGTTTGCGGCGGTGAGCACACTTCAAGACGCGAATACCCGCCTGCATCTGCAAATTTGGAAAGATTGGGTAATTTATTTTGCCCCGCCATATCTTCAAATATGGCGGGGTCAAAAGAATCAAAACCAAGAATGATCGTTTTCATACAGTTAATCTATTTATCCTGTTCTTCGTCTTCTTTACGAATTCGACGGCGAAGTTTTGCAATCCCTTCGCGAATATTACGGGAAAAGAAAAGCAATACGCCTGAACCTGCCACTAA
>CAMCQT010000169.1 GCA_945877125.1 Candidatus Brevifilum fermentans
GTGTACCTACAAAATGCAGTGTCTCATTGGCAATCTCTGGATTTTCTTCCAAACAAAGTTCAAGTACTTCCTGTAAATTGCGCTGCAACTCATCCAAAGTTTCCGCTTGCGTGTGAGCGCCTGGCACGTTGGGAATGATGCCAACATAAAGTTTGCTCTCATCGTCATATTCTATAAAAGCCGTAAATGTCTTTTTCATGTTTTACTCCTATAAAAACAGTTGCCTTACTGCCTGCTTTCCATTGGTAAAATAATTATATCATTTGGAATTTCGTGAGCGACTCACGCAAGGACAAAGACCTATCCTACGGCTTCGGCGGTCTCATCCGCGTGATGAACAAACGCCAGGAGTTCCTCTGGGTGCACGAGAAGTTCGCGGGTGAGTATTAGAATGAACGACATCGTCAGAAAGATCCACTTCGAAAGTTTGCAAACTACCGAAAATCACCAACCGCGTCGGGCAAAGTCCGCCACAATATATGAACGAAGACGAGTAACCCGTCACAGCGGGTATTTATGGAATGCAGGTTTTAGTTTTGACAAAGGAGTCCCATGTATTATCCCAGTATTTTCAACGACGCTATCGGTCCGGTAATGCGCGGACCGTCCAGTTCGCACTGTGCCGCCGCGTTGCGCATCGGTCGCATGGCTCGCGATTTAATGGACGGGCAAATTGACGAGGTGACAATAGATTTCACGCCCACTGGCTCGCTGGCAACTACCCATGCCAGTCAAGGCTCGGATATGGGGTTGTTTGGCGGCTTGCTTGGCTGGGATGCCGTGGACGAGCGGTTAGTCAACTCGGCACAGGCAGTGCGGGATTCGGGGATCAAGATTGATATTCGTATCGTTGAGTACGAAGCGGATCATCCCAACACCTACCGGCTGACCCTGCGCCACAAGGATGAGGTCCATACCCTCACTGCCATCTCGACCGGCGGCGGCATGATCGAAATGCAAGCGGTTGACGGTTATGCTGTCTCGATGGCGGGAGATTATTATGAGACGCTGGTCTATCTCGATGCGGATGGGGAAGACGCCGTCCGCGCCTTTGCGCAGGGTTTACAAGCGGACAACATCGTCCTGCACCAAACTGCGGACGGAGCAATGATCGAGATCAAGGCGCAACAATTTTTTCCCGATGAAGAACTCAAGCAATTACTTGCCGGATTGAAGGTTCGCTCCATCAAGCATATCTCCCCGGTACTGCCGGTCTTATCGCGACGCGGCATGCGTGTCCCCTTTACCACTTGCGCGGAGATGCTGGAATATAACGAGGGTAAAGACCTGTCACTATGGGAGTTAGCAGCAGATTATGAAAGCGCCCGCGGCGGACTTGCGCGGGAACAGGTTGTGGCGAAGATGGTCGAGATCGTGGAAATCCTCGAACGCTCGATCCAACAAGGGGTGGGCGGTACGAATTATGCCGACCGCATCCTGGGACACCAATCGGGTCAGTTTCAAGAACGGATGCAGTCCGGGCGTTTGTTGGAAGGCGGCATGCTCAACCAAATGATCCTGAACGTCACGGCGCTAATGGAAGTCAAGAGTTCGATGGGCGTGATCGTTGCAGCACCGACTGCGGGAGCCTGCGCGGGTTTGCCGGGCGCGACCATCGGCGCGGCGCGCACCCTGGGCTTGTCAACCGAAGAGTCTGCCCGCGCCATGCTGGCCGCCGGGATGATCGGCACGTTCATCGCCGCGCGCTCAACCTTCGCCGCCGAGGTTGGCGGTTGTCAGGCAGAGACCGGCTCGGGCGCGGGGATGGCGGCTGCGGCGTTGGTAACGCTGGCGGGCGGGACAACCCGGCAGGCGGTCAATGCTGCCTCGATGGCGCTTCAAAACGTTTTGGGGATGATCTGCGATCCGGTCGCCAACCGGGTGGAAGTTCCCTGTCTGGGCAAGAACGTGATGGCAGCCAGCAATGCACTGGCATGCGCGAACATGGCTCTCGCTGACTTTGACGCTGTTGTCCCGCTGGACGAAGTGATCGAAACCATGGATCGGGTGGGAAGGAGCATTCCCGCCGAATTACGCTGCACTGCGTTGGGCGGTTTGTCCATCACCAAAACGTCGAAAGAAATCGAACGGCGTTTGCAAGCATGTGCGTGACAAACATCTATATCGGCGGCGATGTTAAAGGCGGAACAATCATTGCTGGCGATGAGAACGAAGTTAAGAAATAAGGCGATTAATACATCCCTGACTTATCTGGAGATTACAATGTCCTACCTTTTTGAACCGCTGACCATCAAAGATATCACCTTGCGCAATCGGATTGGCGTTTCGCCGATGTGCATGTACAGTTACACAGACGGATTTTCCAACGACTGGCAGGTGATTCATCTGGGAGCGCGCGCAGTTGGCGGCGCAGGTTTGATCATTGCAGAAGCCACCGCTATTGACCCAATTGGAAGAATCACCCCCTACGATGTTGGCATTTGGTCGGACGAGCATATCGAGCCGCTCACACGAGTGACTCGCGTCATCAAAGAGAACGGGGCTGTGGCTGGCGTTCAGATCGCGCACGCAGGTAGAAAGGCTGGCTCAAGATGCCCGTGGGATATCGGAAAACCGCGCCAACCCGACGAACTGCCCAGTTGGCAGGGAGTTGGTCACAGCCCGATCTCATTCAGCGATGAGTATGCCGTTCCGCATGAGTTGAGCGTGGACGAGATTCATCAGATTCAAGATTCATCCCGAGCGGCGGCTGGGCGTGCGCTAACCGCTGGTTTTGAATGGCTCGAAATCCACGCGGCGCATGGCTACTTGCTTCACAGTTTCTATTCGCCCCTCTCCAACCAGCGGACAGATGAGTATGGCGGCAGTTTCGAGAACCGCATCCGCTTCCTTTTGGAGACCGTCCGCGCCGTTCGCAAGGTCTGGGATGAACGCCTCCCACTGACTGTCCGCATCTCAGGCACGGACTGGGTGGATGGAGGCTGGAGCATGGATGATTCGGTTCAACTTGCACGTCGTCTAAAAGCAGAAGGTGTTGACCTGATCGATTGCTCATCTGGCGGCGGAGTGGCGCAAGCCAAAGTCCCCACTGGACCTGGTTATCAAGTCCCCATCTCCGAAGCTGTGCGGCGCGGTGCAGATATCCCAACCGCAACGGTAGGTCTGATCACCGCCCCAGAGCAGGCAGACGAGATCATCCGCAGCGGACGCGCCGATCTGGTTTTACTAGGTCGCGAAATGTTGCGCGATCCATACTGGGCGTTGCATGCCGCCCAGTCGCTCAAACAACCCGCGCCCGTTCCGCTGCAATACCTGCGCGCTTTCTAGGTTTCACATTTTGCTGTGTCAGTTTCGAAGGAAATATTTGCTTTACGCAAGATGTCGTGCGCAGTGGAATTCAATAAATAGGAAAATCGACTACCGCATACTCGACGCTGACAGATTTGTATCAGGTATAAATACATTCCATTAGCAGTCATCTGCATCATAGAGCAAGAGCGCTACAGAGCACTGCACCTGAGTAGATGCGTCGGGTATACTTGCCTATTGTGGAAAAGATCATGAATCTGTACAGTATGAATGCAAATACAACTTCGCTATTCGCCACGTCGACTGTGGCGGCTGTTGTGCATAGTGACTTGCGTGTTCCCTATCCCTCCTTTATAATTTCTGCCCCCCCCCCATTTAACTCGGTATTTTTCTGGCAATGTGAGCTTGCCTTACGTTTATTGGAACGTAAACCAGAGCAGAAATTTCAGACCGCCAGTTCCCCCAACTTCCTTCAATTTATTAAAAAACTCACGCGCCAAACGGCGTGGCGGGGAAATTTGCATTTAACCTAGCCGAACTGTTTTCATGCGTCACAAGCTATAAAAACCTCCAGCATTGAGCAAGGAAAAAATATTGAAACTACGTGAGATCACCAAACAACAGATTGCCCTACTTGAGGCGAAGTCTGGTTGCCCTGTACATGTTATGGAAAACGTCAATCTTTCCACGATGTCTGAAATAAAAATTGCACGGGGCAATCTGCCCGCACATATTATTTCGTACAAGCCCGTCAGTAAAATCGAAGCGCCTGATTACGCGATCATATTCCAGTGCGCGCTGGCAATCCGCTTGTTTGATTGTCCGCCAGATGACAGGAGGCTGATTGGGATTTCCCCATCAGGGAGTGAATCTTTGGAGACTATTCTCGCACGTCCAAACGGCATTGCGGAAAAACATCAGCTTTCCGGCTCCAATTTGGATGGCTTCACAGATCAACTCTTGCATGGATTGATCACTCACCTGCGATCCGTTCCGCTGGGGTTGCGGATCAGCGAAAAATTATCGCTGGACCATCCTGAACTTCTTGACCTTGAATCCAAACAAGTGGAAAAGGAATTGCGCCTCAACAAAGAGTCCCTCACAGAAAGTATCCGAGAGGTCATGCCACAAGAGGTCTTCGATCCCACACAAAGTATAAACGCGGCATTTGCAATCTTCTGGGCAGGCCGCCTTGAACGATCAGAAATCGTGAACCCATATCGTTTGGCTGGTTTCGAATCACAGGGAACTGAATTGCTGAAAATATACGAGGAAATTCCAAACGATCCAACAAACGACTACGAACTGATCGACCGATGGGCTGACTATCTGCAAATCCGCGATTGGTATACGTGGCTCCCTTACCAGTCGCCCTAACCGAGGACAAAATGGCTTTATTTCGAAAACACACACTCTCCCTTGATCTGAACAACGACACTCTGTCTTTCTTCTTTCCCGAAGCGGGAAATGCCAAAAATCATGATGCCATCGCAGATCGGGTTCGCTCTACCTTTAACAACTTAAATGGTGTTATTGAAACTCTGACCATTGGCGCAACGAAAATTGAAATGCATTGGAATGACGATCTGAGTAAATCGGACAATCTCGATAAGATCGCCGCCATCCTTACCCAGGGAAATTATTTGGACGGCATCCTGCTGCTCGAACTCTTTCTTTCCGAAGACCCAGATAACCCTGACTTGCTCTACAACCTCGGTATGGCATACAGTGACCAGAACAAACTGAGCCATTCCATTGCGCTTCTTACACGCCTGATGAGCGTAAAACCCGATCATGTGAATGGGCGTGTTGCCTTGGGAATCGCTTTGGTAAGAAACAATCAGGAGGAAGAAGGGGTAAGGGAATTGCAGACCGCCGCACAAAAGGAACCCGAAAATCTTTGGGCACATAGGAATCTTGGTGGTGGACTGATGCGGCTAAAGCGATTTCCCGAGGCAGCGGAGCATTTACGCATTGCCACGGAACTATCTCCGCAGGATCAACAAGTCTGGTATGGATACGCTCAAGCACTCGAAGCCTTGGATAACATCGAAGCAGCTGATAAAGCCTATATTCAAACTATTGAAATTGATGGGTTCAGCAAAATAGCTGACCTTGCCCGCAAAGCGCGCTCAAACATTGCTAAAGGAACCTTCCGCAAGAATGCACCTGGCGCACTGCGCATGGATGCTGTCATGTACTGTGTAGGAGCGCTTGAAATGTTTGAGGCAATGAGCGTAGCCCAGGTGCAAAAAATCGGCTTTGAGATCGCCATGTTAGGAACGCGCGGGATCGACGTGAATAATCCCGAAAGCCGCTACTCCCTCAAAAGCCTGCCCGGAGAGTTCAGTGGTTTGCACCTTTTATCCATCCAATATGTGGCGTTCAAGAAAATCGCGCCCGCACAAGATATTGGATTTGATCTGAGCGTTGAGTACCAGGCAGCGTTGAAGTTGTTCAAAAATTAAAAATCAAGAATGCTATAGAAGACGCCAAACAAGAGTAGACGGTCAGTCTACTCTTGTTGTTTTTTAGTCAATCAGATCAGGAAATGCCTACGCTGACAATTTTATTTTTTTATCATTGTATCGTTTAATAAATATTTTGAATCCCTTCATATGGGTTTGCCTTTACGCCTTGGCCTGCGCCTATCCATGACAAGTTTCTCTTGTTCGTCTTTAGGATAAAAGGAAAATGCTTTATCCAATAATAACTTCAGCTCCTTTAGAAATGGATACCTTGGATTGAATGTATACAGACGTGTTCGCCCCTTGGTATTGCTAACCAAAATGCCGCCAATCTCTAATTTATCCAGTTGGTTCTGGGCAGTGGAAATATTCATGCTAAAGAATTGTGATATTTCTCTTGCATAACCTTCACCGCGGGCTGTAATGAAGATCAAGACCTTTTCGGAACCTTTTGATCCAAGCAGAGGCTCTAACATTTTCAACTCCTATTGGTAATAATGCGATGACCGAAAAAATAGGTAATATAACCGAAATTTTCGGTCATATTACCATGAATTATAGTTCTCGACAGCGCGGTGTGGATATCCAAATGCATCATTGAGAAATAGGCTTCGGGAATTTTGTGTTTTTTATACGCTGAAAACAATTTACACAACTGCTCTTGTGTGACTATATTAGACCTGTGGGGACTCTGCCCTACCCGTAACTTTGTATCAGCATCCTCAAAAAAAGGGGTCGCACAAACGGTGCTATACTAGAAATCATGCAAAAAACAAGCGGGTTTCAAATAGCATGAAAACATCCACGTCAGAATTTCTTCAAAGACTTCGACAGTTCGTTCAGCGGGAAGCGGACGCACAGTATCGCGCGCTGCAACTGCAATGGTCACAGCAGATTCAGGAACGGGTCGCGAGGGGCTGGACAATCGAAGGTCTTCATGTGGAACAATTCAAGAATAATATTGCCCGCCTGGTTTGCGCCACCAATGCCTCCCGCTTTCGCGAAGGAGATCTGGTCGTTCTACATCGTGGGAATCCACATGACGAAGATGCTCAGCATTGCGAACTTCAATATGATGGGGAAACCGATTTAGACATCAGCATCATTCGCGGAAATGAGATTTTCTTCTCGGCAAATCCCAACGGCTGGATCATGGATCAGGATTGGTTCGACTCCAGCCCATTCTACCTTGCCGCGCTCGATCAGGTTGCAGATTCAAACTTGGGGCGCTCAATCATCCTACCGCTATTGCAAGGCTCACTAAATCCCAACATTGATTTCGCAAAATACGAGCGCGCCGAAGAAGAATTGAAAGATGCTGGCTTGAATGAAAGCCAGGTCGAATCTGTTGCCTTATCTTATGCAACAGATTTACTACACCTGATTCAAGGTCCGCCAGGTACGGGAAAAACACTGATGCTTGCGCATCTTGCGCGGTTGTTGGTTCAGGACGGACGCAGGGTCTTTGTCACCGCGCTCACACATCGCGCCATTCATAACGCTTTGAACAAGATCGGAAAACTGGATGCATCAATTTCTGTGTGCAAGATTGGAGAGGAACGTCATGCCACAGATCTGGAAGTTTCCAATTACGGGTATTTCAGCGAATCCCGTTTCGGAGAAATTAGCGGTGGATATGTCATCGGCGCCACACCCTTCGCCATCCAAACACAGAGATTGTCAGGTGTGGAATTTGATGTTGTCCTCTTCGATGAAGCCTCACAAATCACGCTGCCGCTGGCGATCATGGGCATGTTGGCAGGCAGCAAGTACATCTTTATCGGTGATGAAAATCAATTACCGCCCGTGACCGTGTTCTCTGCTTCCGAAGCATCACAGACTTCGATCTTCAACTATCTCACGGGGCGTGGACACGAGACCATGCTCAACATCACCTATCGTCTAAACGATGTGCTGACGAGCTGGCCCAGCCGTACCTTTTATCACAA
>CAMCQT010000170.1 GCA_945877125.1 Candidatus Brevifilum fermentans
TCCTTGTCATGAGTTTGGCAGGCGTTTCAATATCCGACCTTTATTGCAGTGCTGCAAATGCCGTTGGCGGCGGGAAAGCGTGCGATGAACAGCAAACCTATTGCTACGGAGATCTAGCACAATGGCAAACGGCTGGAAACCTGTCTGAAAACAATGGTCAAGTATGTTTCCAGAATGGATTACAGAGTATGAATAAATGCTCCATGCAACTGACGGAGTCTGATTATGTCATTAATATGAATGACGTTACCCTCTCAAAAGGCGATGGCTACGGCGTATATTTCCGCACCACTGTGGATGCCAACGGAATCGACGGCTATGCCTTCCAATATGATCCAGGCGCAGGCAATGCTCTTCTGATCCGCAGCTGGATCAATGGCAGGGAAGTGATGACGCCCATTGCCAGAGTCCCGATCAACTCAACAGTATATAATGTTCCTCATGATTTCAAGATCGTTGTCAAAGGAAACACATTTACAGTTTTTATGGACGGAGCGCAAGTTATGACCGCCCAAAATAGCACTTATCCAACCGGTGGCATAGGGCTTCGGTCCTGGGACAGTACATCTGGTTGTTTCAACGACCTTAGTCTCGATCAGGCACCATAAGAGGAGCCACTATGCAATTCGACGAATCACCCAACCTTGATCAATTTAAAGATGGCATGCCTGAAACCATGCCCGACCCCGCTACAGGACGCAGAAATTTTCGCATCATATTGTTGATAATGTTTATCGTTGTCACCTTGATAGGTTTTTCCCTTGTATTAAAAGAAACCAACACTCTCGCAACACTAACGAGCACCGCCATTGTGCGAGGCCGCGTGGTGGATGAAAATGGACTACCATTCAATGGCGAAATATTTATTCTCGGCACCGAACTAAAAACACAAACTGACCAGAACGGAAATTTTGAATTGAGTCGGGTTCCCTCAGGCAAACAGGTATTAATTGTTGCCGATGAACTAATAGGCCGCGACTTTTCCATTCAAGTTACCACAGCCACCCTGCTTGAAATGGGCGAAATTCGCTTTGAGACAACTGCAATGCCACCCAAATAAATTTATCCTCTTGCTTACAAATTGAAAGTTGGATGAAAAAATTATAGCAGAAAGATATTGTTCTTTAGACCACCCCCGGAGGCGAAAATGACCTGGTATAAAAATCGCACGATGTATCTGTCTGCTTTTTTCGGGGGAATTATTGGGGTTCTATTTCTAATCACCGGACTATGGCTTGAAACACAAAGGCAGCACCTGCCGCTTACCCTGGGCTCATATTTTTATCTGCACGTAAACCATTATATTTTTTTTCTTTTGGATGTAGCACCATTTGGTTTTGGAATTTTGTTCGGCTTGGTGGGATTACAACGCAGTTTATTTTCAACGATCTCGCAAAATAAAAAGGAATGGGAAACGACATTCGACGCGCTCTCAGAACCGATCTTCATTACTGATGAAAATGGGGAGATTATTCGTTGCAACCACGCTGTAGTTGACAGACTTAATTTACCCTATATGAAGGTGCTTGGCAGACGGCTAACAGATATTTTAGAAGAAGGTCAGAAAAAAGATTTCGGAGAGATTGACTACCCCGGCAGTGAGCTCCCATGGTTTGGGCGCATTTATGATGTGGCAATCTATCCGATCAAAATAGAGGGAAAACCCGAAAACATAATTTGCGTTATGCACGATATTACCGACCGTAAGCAGGCGAATGAACAACTTCGAAAACTTTCGCGTGCTGTGGAACAAAGCGGCTCCACCATTGTCATTTCAGATTTGAACGGAAATATTGAATATGCAAATAAAAAATTTACAGAGACAACAGGCTACACTCTTGAAGAAGCCATCGGAAACAATCCGCGCGTTTTGAAATCGGGGCACACCACATCGGAAGAATATAGGCAATTATGGGAAACCATTCTGGCGGGAAAAGAGTGGCACGGCGAATTTCATAATAAGAAAAAAAATGGCGATTTGTATTGGGAGTCTGCAACGATCTCGCCAATATTTAATGACCGCGGAAAAATTACGCATTTCCTCGCAACCAAGGAGGACATCACTGCACGCAAGGAGGCATTGGATGCCCTCAGCGCTTCCGAAGCTGAAATGCGAGCTATCTTTTCAGCAATGACAGACGTCATTATCGTATATGATTCAGAAGGTCGCTACTTAAAAATTGCGCCAACAAATCAATCAAAATTATCTCGTCCACCTGAGAATTTATTGGGCAAGACTGTAACAGAATTGTTCCCGCCCGATCAATCTACTTTCTTTCTCGAAAATATCCAGCGCGCGCTAACAACAAAAGAGTTGACCAGCGTGGAATATAGTTTGACCCTTGATAATAAGGAGATTTGGTTTTCTGCCCTCGTCTCACCTATAACATCAGATTCTGTTATTTGGGTAGCCCGCGACATCACTGATCGCAAGCAGGCAGAAGAGAGGTTAGTGGTTGAACGTAATTTATTAAGTACGTTGATCGATAATATACCCGATTATATTTACGTAAAAGACATACAAGGACGCAAAATCATATCCAATACCGCAGACTGGCACAATGCGGCGGCTGGGAAGACGATGGAAGATGTACTGGGAAAAACAGACTTTGATATGTATCCGCCTGAATTAGCCGCCAAATTTTGGGCTGATGACAAGTCCGTTATTGATTCAGGAATACCGATCATAAGTTGTGTAGAACCCGGACGGGACGGTCTGGGCAACATAATATGGGTATCAACCACCAAAGTGCCATTACGAGACAAAAATGGGAAGATCACAGGGCTGGTGGGGATTGGCCGGGATATTACCGTACAGAAGCAAATTGAATTGGAAACCAACCGCCAGAAACAATATTTTGAATCGCTGGTGCAAAATAGCCCTGTGGCGATTGTTGTCCTTGATAATGAAGAAAAGATCATATCCAGCAATCCCGCCTTTGAGCAATTGTATGGGTATGTCAACAGCGAAATTATAAGCGCCGATCTGGATACGCTCATCACAACTCCAGACATGCGTGAAGAAGCCGCACGTTATACACAGACTGTAAAAACTCAAACGGTTCATGCCATTGTAAAACGTAAACGCAAGGATGATACCCTGGTGGATGTTGAGCTTTTTGGCGTACCCGTTTTCGTGGATGGGCAAAAGACCGGCACTCTGGTAATGTATCATGATATTTCAGAACTGGTCCGTGCTCAACGGGAAGCAGAAGAGTCCAACCGCGCCAAGAGCGAATTCCTCGCCAATATGAGTCACGAGATCCGCACCCCTATGAATGGCGTGATGGGTATGCTCGAACTGGCGCTTGATACACAACTCAACCCTGAACAAAGAGACTACCTGCAAACATCGCTGCATAGCGCCGAAGCCCTCCTCTCCCTTCTCAACGATATTCTTGACTTCTCCAAAATCGAATCGGGCAAGCTTGATCTTGAAACGATCAATTTCAGCCTGCGTAACGCGGTTGAAGATGTAGCTTATACACTTGCCAAACGCGCACAAGACAAAGGGCTTGAGATCGCCTGCCTGGTTGACCCCGACCTGACCTCCGGTTTGCGCGGCGATCCTGGCCGCTTAAGGCAAATACTGGTTAATCTTGTCGGCAACTCCATCAAGTTCACACATCAAGGTGAGATTATCATTCGCGCCGAAACGCTCAATCAGAACGAACATCAAGCCACTGTCCACTTTTCTGTGCAAGACACGGGTATTGGCATCCCGTACGAACGTCAATCCGCGATATTTGAAAGATTTACACAGGCCGATGGATCCACTACGCGCACATACGGCGGAACAGGATTGGGACTCACAATCTCAAAACAACTCGTTGAAATCATGGGCGGCAAGATCGGGCTGCACAGCACCCCCGGCATAGGAACAACTTTCTGGTTTGAGATCACATTTGAGAAACAGCCTCTTGAAAAACGCGTGACTGCTCCACTGACACAGGGACCCATCAACCTAACCCATACACGCGTCCTGATTGTGGATGACAACCAGACTAACCGCATGGTACTCATAAAAAATGTTGAATCACTTGGCTCCCGTGTCGATGCCGTCTCAAGCGGCGCCAAAGGCATTGAGAGTCTTCGCAACGCGCAGCGTGCAAGCGATCCCTACCACGTCGTTTTACTCGATATGCAAATGCCAGGCATGGATGGCGAACAGACCGCCCGAGCCATCAAGAGTGACCCCTCTATGAAAGATGTAAAAATTCTTATCCTCACCTCCATGGGGCAACGCGGAGACGCAGTGCGCCTTGAAGCCCTGGGATGCTCTGGTTACTTGCTCAAACCTGTTAAACAACAAATGCTATTTGATGCCGTAGTAGCCGTGCTAGCCCGCAAGGAAGAACCGCCCAAGATCATCACGCGCCATGTACTTGCAGAGCAAAGAAAGAACGACCTTCGTATTCTGCTGGCTGAAGATAATCCCATCAATCAAAAACTGGCGGTCATCTTATTGCAAAAAGCTGGCTACTCAGTAGACGCGGTCGAAACAGGAGAGCAAGTTCTTGAAAGAGTACAAGCCAATCATTACAGCGCCATACTCATGGATGTTCAAATGCCTGACATGGACGGATTTGAAGCCACGCACCAGATCCGCCTATGGGAACAAAGCACAGGTCAGCATATTCCGATCATTGCCATGACCGCCCATGCCATGGCGGGTGATCGCGAGCGTTGTATTGACGCAGGCATGGACGATTACGTTTCCAAGCCACTTGAGCCACGCGCATTATTCAACGCAATTGATCGCTGGACACAGAACATGGATTCTGAAAAAACAATCAAGGTTGAACCCAAGCCTGATCCATCCACCAGCGCGCAAGAGAATTTTTCTCCGATCTTGAGCGGAGCCTGGTTTGGAGAAAGTGAGCCCTCCGCATCTTTTGACACGTCCGAGCCTGCTCCTGTTTCCCAGGCAGTTTCTTCCCCTGAATCATTACCCATGGATCTCGAAGGCGCAGTATTTCGTTTTGATGGCGACCGCGCCTTTATGATGGAAATGTGTCAGGAATTCAAAGATCATTTACCCGACCGCGTAGCAGAGTTCAGATCCGCATTGAACGCAGGCGATATCAACACCCTCGGCAGACTTGCTCATAATCTAAAAGGATTATCCCTGAGTTTCAACGCCGGCACATTATCCAATCTCTCTGCCAGGCTCGAAGCATGTGCCAAAGAGAAAAGTTTAGATCTTGCCACCGACCTTGTCGAACAAATTACAATTGAAGCCACGCGTGTAGCGGAATATATTTCCCAACAATTGAAATAGTTTCAATTGCCAAACCCACGGTTTTCTCAAAGTAGGTTGACATCTTTTAAATTTTGTAGAAAGGCTTAACGCGAATTCCGCAAATTGAGCGGAATTTCGCGAAAGATCACAAAAAAATTCGCGTCATTCGCCTTTTCGCGGAATTCGCGTTAATATTTTTCGACTTTGAGAAAACTCTAGACCACCTTGTTTACCTGCCCATCAGTTGCCCTTATAATTTACTTCATGAAATCTCTGGAAAACGAACTTCAACTTGAATATATCCGCGCAGGCGGACCCGGCGGGCAAAATGTAAACAAGGTTGCCACCGCAGTCCAATTGCGCTTTGACGTAACCAACTCCCCCTCTCTCGCTGAAGATGTAAAAATGCGCCTGATCAAACTCGCAGGCAAACGCATGACAGACGCAGGTGTGCTTATCATTGAAGCCAGAAAATTTCGCACGCAGGAAAAAAATCGCGAAGATGCCATTGAACGGCTGAATGATTTGGTGAAAAAAGCCAGCGAAAAGCCAAAGCCGCGTCACAAAACAAAGCCGACAAAATCCTCAAAAGAAGAAAGATTGAAAGAGAAAAAGAAGCGGGGCGAGACCAAAAAGAATCGCGGAAGCTCAAAAAGTATTTTCGAGTAATTACAGGCAATAATCAATTCATTATCAAACTCCACCACCCAATAAATTTAGATTTATACTACGCTCAAGTTGACGATCCGCTAATGCAAGTCCTTGGACATACAGAATTCGATAAAAAGAAATGTGCATCTACGCAGAGCATACGTATTCACAGGAGTTGACATGATAATAGGCAAAACCTTATTAAAGCGTGCAGTATATGACAAGCCCGGCAGCGAAAATATTATCAGAACCATTGGGGCTAATGTCATCATCACCGCAACTGAAAACAAATTTCAGATGCTTCACCTTATTGATGGCGGATGGGTAAATGCCGGCGCACGACAGCAATATATTAAATGGCATGTTGAGGCTGACCCGATTATTCCTCCACCTCCGCCTGTGATACCTGGAAGTACCCTAATAATAGGTACAACCATAATAAAACGTGATGTGTTCGATAAGCCAGGTAGCGAAAACAAAATCAGAACCATCGGCGCCAAGGTTGCCATTACGGCCAGTGAAAACAGGCTTCAGTGGCTTCACCTTATTGATGGCGGGTGGGTAAACGCCGGCGCACAACAACGATATATTAAATGGCATATTGTGACTAATCCAATCGTTCCTCCACCTCCTGTGCCTCAGCCAGTGGAGACTTTTATTATTACTGAAATAAAACGCAAGGGCAAGATCGCCACCCTGTTGGTGGATTGGCAAAATCCAAAATGGAAATTTGCCCCGCGACAAGTGGGTCCATTAAATGCTTACCCACACACAGTTACATTCAACACCATTTGCGATGTAAAAAAAGGCGCGCGTATTCCGCTGACAAATCCAGTATTAGATTATCTTGGCAGGCTAAATGGTGAAAAAACAAAAGAGGGAATCCTGGTACCCAATGCCGGTTGGATAAATCAACCAACCATTCCACCAACCATTGAAAGACTTACCTGGGCGGCAAACCACGTAGTTGTAAAAGAAACTAAATTGTACCTGGGCGTGGAATACTCCAATGTCTATGCTTCAAGCTGCTATGCGACTGATTTAAATGGAACTTTTTTCGATAAAGACATGCGCTTAATAGTGCATAAATTCAACGCCTTCACTTTGAAAAGCACCATGATAAAACTTGCAGAAGGTATTGATTGCTACACCCCATTTATTACCAATCCTGATGTAACAAATGGTGATATGTGGATACGCTCTGATTATTTAGAGATGTGGCCCGACCTGCCGTTTACACTCTCCGATGGGACAAAAATCATCGAGTACGAATTATATGGATATAAGATCTTTGGACTTCGGGCTGATGGAAGCGCCATCCTTTTGCGCGACCCAAACGGCTTCAAGACAAACTGGAAGATCAAATCACCAGAAGTACCTGTGTAAATAAAATTTTGCGGGAAGAAAGAAGAAAGCAGGAAATAAAAACAACTTCGATATAATCGGGGGAT
>CAMCQT010000171.1 GCA_945877125.1 Candidatus Brevifilum fermentans
TGAACGCACCCTCGGGACACGATTCAAGCTTGGGATGTTTGACCCACCCGAAGAAGTCCCGTTCGCGTCCATCTCCACCGATGTGGTGGCTTGTGACGCCCATCGTCAACTCGCATATCGCACGGCAACTGAAGCCGTGGTCTTGCTAAAAAATAAAGATAATATCCTGCCGATCAAACCTTCCACAAAAAAGATTTTTGTCACGGGTCCCACCGCCACAAGCATGGAAGTTTTACTCGGCAATTATTATGGATTCAATAACCAGATGGTGACCCTGCTTGAAGGTCTCGCTGGGCGCATCCCTGAGGGCATGGGCATGGAATATACCTCTGGCGCGATGTTGAAACATCCGCGCGAGATCAAGGAAACGTGGGCGCCTGGCATGGCGCAGACTGCGGATTTTGCAATTGTGTGCGTTGGGCTTTCCTCATTCCTTGAAGGCGAAGAAGGCGAATCTTTGCTCTCGTCTTTGAACGGCGACCGCGACAGCATTTCTTTGCCTGCGAGTCAGATGGATTACATCAAGGAACTTGCGATACATGGCGTGAAGATCGTGCTTGTGGTTACAGGCGGCAGTCCCATTGCGTTGGGCGAAGTGGAAGATATGGTGGATGCGATTCTCTTTGTTTGGTATCCAGGCATGGAAGGCGGCCGCGCAGTTGCTGATGTGTTGTTTGGTGATGTTTCACCCGCCGGCAAACTCCCGCTCACTTTCCCCAAGTCACTCGATCAACTGCCCGCTTTTGATGATTACAGCATGAAGGGGCGTACCTATCGCTACATGACCGAGGAACCGCTTTATCCCTTTGGTTTCGGTTTGAGTTATAGCCGTTTTGAATATGCAGATTTGAAAATGGATTCAACCGTGGCTGCCGGGGATTCGTTGGACTTCAGTTTCACTGTGCGAAACAGCGGCGACCAAACCTCAGCAGAAGTAACCCAGTTTTACCTGAGCGATCTCCAAGCCTCTACGATTGTCCCAATCCAGCATCTGGTTGGTTTTGAGCGGGTTACGCTAAACGCAGGCGAAAGCCGCAGCGTGAAATTTACACTTACGCCGGAAATGATGTCATTTTATAATGATGACGGAAAATTGGCTCTCGAACCCGGCGACTTTCAATTGGAAGTCGGTGGATGTTCACCTGGAAAACGCGGACAGGAATTGGGCGCGCCCGCGCCGCTGATTGCACTATTCCACGTAAAGTAAAAGTGTGAGTCACTCATTTTTATCGAGAGTGGCTAAAAGGATGGACTGAAAAAATCTATCACCACGGAGTCACGAAGACACTGAGGTTTTTTGCGGGTCTTTCTCCGTGACTCTGTGTCTCCGTGGTGATAAATGTGGCCAAGCCCACTGTGTTATCCACTCCCTTTTTATCAAGAGCTATACCCAACGTTGAAATCAAGTTTTGCAAAATTGAGCAAGTTATAATTTTTTTATGTGCGTTTAGGAGGCATTATGCGTTACGGTCATTTTGATGATTCAAATCGGGAATATGTAATTGAACGTCCCGATACCCCGCTGCCGTGGATCAACTATCTGGGCAGTGAATCTTATTTCGGGCTGATCTCCAACACGGCGGGTGGGTATTCATTTTATAAAGATGCGCGTTTGCGACGGCTGACCCGCTATCGTTATAACAACGCGCCATTGGATACGGGTGGGCGCTATATTTATCTGCGGGATAACGACCCGCTTCGCTCCTCCGCCCAAAGCTGGTCGCCAACCTGGATGCCGACTCGGACGCCTTTGGATTTTTACGAATGCCGCCACGGTATGGGCTACACCACCATTCGCTCAAGATTGGCCGGGATCGAATCTCAAACGCGCTATTTCGTCCCACTCGGCGAGAACCTGGAAGTTTGGGAACTGACTCTCACCAATCAGCGTGACCAGCCCGCAGATTTATCTGTTTTCTCAGCGGTTGAATTCAACCTATGGGATGCGATGGATGACGCCACCAACTTCCAGCGCAATTATTCCATTGGGCAAGTGGAAGTTGCTCCCCTTGCTCTTTCGGCGGGTGAGGGCGAAACTCAGGTGATCTATCACAAGACCGAATACCGCGAGCGCCGCGATCACTTCGCTTATTTCGCCTGCTCTGAAAAACTAGCCGGCTTTGATACCCAGCGCGAAGACTTCCTCGGTTCCTACCGTGGCTGGGATTCACCCAAGGTTGTTGAAACAGGGCAGTCAGCAGATTCGATCACACACGGCTGGCAGCCAATTGGCTCGCACCATGTCAAAGTCAAATTGGAAGCGGGCGAACAGAAGAAGATCATCTTCATCCTCGGCTATCACGAAAATCCCAAGGATGCAAAATTCGACCCGCCCGAATCTCAGACCATCAACAAGAGCATAGTTCTGCCCGTCATCTCCAAATATTTGGATGCGGATGTGGTCGAAAAAGCTTTTCAAGCATTGCGCGTCCATTGGCTAAATTTGTTGGATAAATATCAAGTTGTCACGCCTGATGAACACACGAACCGCATGGTTAATATTTGGAATGCCTACCAAACCATGATTACTTTTAATATGTCACGTTCCGCTTCGTATTTTGAAAGCGGCATTGGGCGCGGCATGGGCTTCCGTGATTCGACCCAAGACCTGCTTGGGTTTGTTCATCTCATCCCAGAGCGGGCACGCGAGCGGATTTTGGATCTTGCTGCCACTCAGCTTGAAACGGGCGGCGCCTATCATCAATACCAGCCGCTGACCAAACGCGGCAATAATGACGTTGGCTCAGGCTTCAATGATGATCCACTCTGGTTGATTTTGGCTGTGACGGCCTACGTCAAAGAGACCGGCGATTTCGGCATTCTCAACGAACAAGCCTCCTACGATAACCAGCCTGGTTCCGAAATGCCTTTGCTAGACCACTTACAACGCTCGATGCAATACACACTTGACCGCCTCGGACCGCACGGCTTACCCCTCATTGGTCGCGCAGATTGGAACGATTGCCTTAACCTAAACTGCTTCTCCGATACTCCGGGGCAATCATTCCAAACGACAACCAATAAAGAAGGCAAGGTGGCGGAAAGTGTTTTCATTGCCGGTTTATTCGTGTTGGCGGCGAAGGAAATGGCGGGGCTGTGTGATAAGTTGGAAGGTAAAGGTGAGAAGCAAAATCAAAACTTCTCAATTCTCACTTCTCGCTTTTACCTTGAAAAAGCAGCTGAAATGGAATCAACCATCTGGCAGCACGGCTGGGATGGTGATTGGTTCCGCCGCGCGTATGATGATTTTAGTCATGTGCTCGGTTCAAAAGAAAACGACGAAGGCAAAATATTCATTGAGCCGCAAGGGGTTTGCATCATGGCCGATCTGGGTGTCGAAGATGGTCGTGCGGAAAAAACACTCAATTCTGTCGCCGAGCATCTTGCCACGCCGCATGGGATTGTTTTGCAGCAGCCTGCTTTCAGTAAATATTATATACATTTGGGTGAGATATCATCTTATCCGCCCGGCTACAAAGAGAATGCCGGAATTTTCTGTCACACCAACCCGTGGATCATGATCGCGGAGACTAAGCTCGGGCACGGCGACAAGGCGCATGATTATTATTCGCGCATCAACCCAT
Source organism: Candidatus Brevifilum fermentans (assembly GCA_945877125.1). Classification (GTDB taxonomy): domain Bacteria; phylum Chloroflexota; class Anaerolineae; order Anaerolineales; family Villigracilaceae; genus Villigracilis. Next base: position 3,585 of record CAMCQT010000171.1, read on the forward strand.
CTGTGCGTGAGGAGATCGGTGATTTGCATCGCTGTGAGCCGTATGTATATGCACAGATGATCGCAGGTAAAGACGCACCCACACATGGCGAAGCAAAGAACTCATGGCTTACCGGAACTGCCGCATGGAATTACGTGGCCATCACACAATGGATTCTTGGCATTCGCCCAACCTATGATGGCTTGAAGGTCGCGCCGGTTATTCCGTCAGCGTGGACAAATTTCGAGGTTGTCCGAGCATATCGAGGCGTCCAGTATAATATTCGCGTTGAGAGAAAAGGCGCGGGGAATGTGGTCAAACTCGAAGTGGACGGAAAATCCATCGAAGGGAATATCATCCCGCTCCCCGCTGAAAACATCAAGGAAATTCGTGTGCAGGTCACGATAAATTAGCAATCTTATTTTGGAGAAAAGTAATGGATAAAAAGTTATTTCAATTCCCTAAAGATTTTGTGTGGGGAGCCGCAACTGCGTCTTATCAGATCGAAGGCGGGTGGAACGAAGATGGAAAAGGCGAAAGTATTTGGGATCGTTTCAGTCACACGCCGGGGAAAGTTCAGGACGGGGATACGGGTGACGCGGCTTGCGATCATTATCATCGCTGGGCAGATGATCTAAATTTGATGAAGGAGCTGGACTTAAAAGCCTATCGCCTTTCCATTTCCTGGCCGCGTATCTTGCCTGCCGGGCGCGGCGGAGTAAACGAAACGGGAATCGATTTCTACAGCCGTATGATTGACCGTCTGCTCGAATTAAACATTGAGCCCTACATCACTTTGTATCATTGGGATCTTCCGCAAAAATTACAGGATGAGGGCGGCTGGGCGTCGAGGTCTGTTGTGGATGCCTTTGTGGAATACACCGATGCTATCAGCAATGCGTTGGGTGACAGGGTAAAGAATTGGATCACGCTCAATGAACCCTGGGTTAGTGCATTCATCGGCTATCGTGAAGGTCGTCATGCCCCCGGGCATACGGATATGCATGAAGCGCTGGCAGCTTCGCATCATTTGCTTCTCGCACACGGATTGTCCGTGCCGGTCATTCGCCGCAATTCCCCCAACGCCAACGTGGGGATTACGTTAAATTTGAGTCCACAAGTTCCCGCATCCCCAAGTGTTGCGGATAGGGTTCAGGCAACGTGGGCAGATGGATATATCAACCGCTGGTTTCTTGATCCGCTGGTTGGGCGCGGCTATCCACAAGATATGGTGAATGATTATCGCGATGAAATGGAATTTGTCAAAACTGGGGACATGGATGTGATGTCCGTGCCCGTGGACTTTATAGGCGTGAACTATTACACGCGCAATATTGCCCGCTCGGAAAAGATTAGCGAAGCGGAGAATGCTCCCTGCACAGTGATTCGCGGCGACGAGATCACCGAAATGGATTGGGAAGTTTATCCCGAAGGACTCTATAAAACATTAGGCCGCCTGTATTTTGATTATGATTTCCCCGCGATCTACGTCACAGAAAACGGCGCGGCATTTGTAGACGAGGTTGGCGCAGATGGTGAAGTGGATGACCCTGCGCGTCTGTCTTATATCAAACGTCATCTCGAACAGGTTCATCGGGCAGTTGAGGCCGGCATCCCTGTAAAGGGTTACTTCGCATGGTCGCTCATGGATAATTTTGAATGGGGCTTTGGGTATTCCAAACGCTTTGGTTTGATCCATGTAAATTACGAGACTCAGAAGCGCACGTTCAAATCCAGTGCGAAGTGGTATCGGCAAGCTATTCAGCGTAATGCGGTTGATTGATTCGGTATAGCTGCATTCAGTAATTGATAATAAAAACGCGCCCAATTGGGCGCGTTTTTGAATACAGCTACAAATTATTGACCCGCCTTATTCGCGGATGTGATATTCACCTTCGGCGATCCACTTGTAGGTGGTCAATTCGCGCAAGCCCATTGGACCGCGGGCATGCAAGCGTTGAGTTGAAATAGCCACTTCTGCACCCAACCCAAACTGCGCCCCATCGGTAAAGCGCGTACTCGCGTTGACATAGACCGCAGCGGAATCCACCTCGTTGATGAAAAGCGCCGCATTGGCGCCATCTTCGGTCAGGATGCCATCGGAGTGTGCCGTGCTGTGGGCGGCGATGTGGGCAATCGCGTCGCTAACTCCGTCCACAACTTTAAGCCCCAGGGTCAGGTTAAGCCATTCGATGTCAAAATCATCCGCTCCCGCAGGCTGTACCGATTCAGGCAAGTGCGTACCCAAATCTGCGCCGAACCTAACCTGCTGTGTTTCGGGGTCGAGGTACGCGCCTGTATTTTGTTGCAGCAAATATGGGATGGCGGATTCATGCGCCCGAAACGAAACTCCAGCCGGAGCAAGCTGTTCCACGATCTGCGGCAGTATCTTCTCTGCGACAGAGCGGTGAACAAGAACGGTGTCCAAAGAATTGCAGGCACTCGGACGCTGGACTTTGGAATTGTAGATCAACGGCAGCGAGGCTGCGAGGTCGGCCGTCTCATCCACAAAAAGATGACAAATTCCCATTCCGCCAGTGATGACCGGTATCTGGCTGTTCTCGCGGCACAACTGATGCAGCTTCGCCCCGCCGCGCGGAATAATGATGTCCACATATTGGTGCAACTTGAGCAGTTCTAGCACCATGCCGCGGTCGGCGCTATCAATGAATTGAATGACATCGGCGGGTAAATTATTGGCAGCCAAAGCCTGTTGGATAATGTTGATCAAAGCGCGGTTCGAATTAATCGTTTCGCTCCCGCCGCGCAAAATGGCGGCGTTGCCGGTTTTGATCGCCAGCCCAGCCACGTCCATCGTCACATTTGGGCGCGACTCGTAAATGATACCCATCACACCAATTGGTACACGCTGTTTGCGCAGGCGCAATCCATTCGGCAGGACAGTCTCATCGAAGCGTTCTCCCACGGGGTCAGGCAATTGTGCAAGATGGCGAAGATCGCTGGCAAGACCCTCCAACCGTTTCGCGTTGAGCGTAAGACGGTCGATCATTGCCTCACTCAAACCATTGCTGGTCGCCGCAGAAACATCTATGGTGTTGGAAGTCAATACTTCTCCGCGTGACGTTTCGAGCAGGTCTGCCAGAGTTAACAAGGTCTTATTCTTGTTGACTGTAGAAGTTAAAGCCAGTATTTTCGATGCCGCGCGGGCGCGGCGTCCCATTTCAGTTAACATAAGCAACTCCTGTTTTTAATTAAAGCACCACTAAATTATTACGATGAATAACTTCATCGCCAAAAGTATAACCAAGGATGGCTTCTATCTCATCTGAGGAACGACGCAAAAGTTGGGACAGATCAACATCTGAATAATTGACGATACCGCGTGCGATTTCGCGCTCGGATGAGTTGACAACCTTGACGGTATCGCCGCGCTCGAACTTCCCTGAAACTGCCACCACACCAACAGGCAGTAGACTCCCTCCACGCTTAAGTGCCTTTGCCGCGCCCTCATCCACTTTGACCAACCCGGGAGCACGCCGCGCGGATAGGATATAGCGTTTGCGGCTCTCAAGGGTGGTGACAACTGGCAGGAAGCGCGTGCCCAACTTTTCACCGTTGATTAAACGCACCAGCACATCTGCCTCCCTGCCCGAAGCGATGACGCAGGTTACGCCAGCGCGGCGTGCCAGGTCGGCTGCCTGAAGTTTGGTAATCATTCCTCCGGTGCCCAGTTTGCTTCCACTGCCGCCAGCCGCCTTCAACAAATGGTCTGGG
>CAMCQT010000172.1 GCA_945877125.1 Candidatus Brevifilum fermentans
GCACGATGATTTCGTCCATGTTTTCCAGCCCGATCAAACGGTGTGTGATAAGCAGGGACGTTTTTTGTTTCATCACGCCGAACAAAGTTTCAAGCACTTGTTTTTCTGTGAGCGCGTCCAGGTTGGCGGTGGGTTCATCTAAAATGAGAATCGGCGCATCTTTGATCAACACGCGCGCAATCGCCAACCGCTGACGTTCGCCGCCCGAAAGCCGCAACCCCTGTTCGCCGATCAGCGTGTCGTAGCCTTTGGGCAGGCTCAAAATAAAGTCATGGATTTGCGCGGCTTTGGCAGCGGATTCGATTTCTTCCTGGGTCACTTTTCGGCGGGCAAAGCGTAAATTCTCGTGGACGGAGGTGTTGAAGAAATAGGTGTTTTGCGAGACGAGACCGATCTGTGCCCGCACCTGATCTTGATTCAGCGTCTTGAGTGATTCTCCGCCGAGAAAGATTTCTCCAACTTCGTAATCCCAGAAGCGGAGTAATAAATTGGCAAGTGTAGATTTCCCTGCGCCGCTCGGCCCGACGATGGCGATTGAGTTACCAGGTTGCAGGTTGAAGGTTACATGTTGAAGCGCGGGAATGGTCTGTTTTGGATAAGCGAAGGATAAATTGGTAATTCGTAATTGGTAATTGGTAATTGGCAACTGCTCACTGATTACTGATGACTGATCACTAATTACTGGCTCTGTATCCACCACCTCAAATAATTTCTTCGCGGCTTCGCGCGAGGAGTTCCACATTTGAGCGGCAAGCGGGAGCGGGGTGACGGCTTCAAAGGATGCGAATGTGAGCAAGGTCAACGAGGCAAGCATGGGACCGGCCAGGTTGCCAGAAGTCACCTGCGGGATGCAAAGAAATAGGATTGTCCACAAGCCGAGGTTGGTGAGCAACGTGGAAAGGCTGGCATGAAATCCTGTCACTTGCGCCATGCGGCGTTGAGCATTGCCGTAATCCAATCCGTTGATGCTGATCTGAGTCAGTCGTTCGTTGCCTTGCCCGTAAGCGAGGATGTCTGCCATGCCTTGAATACCATCTACAAGGCGGGTGTGCAAATCGGCGCGCAGGGTGATGGTTTGTTCTGCTGAGCGGCGGCTAAGAATTTGTGAGAGGGCGGGCAGGGCAATGCCAAGGCTGAGGAAAAAGATCAGGAAAACAGGAGCAAGCAACGGGTAGAAGGAGGCGAGGAAGATCGAGGTGAAGAGTCCAATCACAACGGCTGTCAATGGCGGCGAGACCACTCTCACATAGAAATTTTCCAATGTTTCCACGTCGCCGATGATGCGCGCGAGCAAATCGCCTGCGCGGAATTCCATCAGGCGGGCGGGGGCGAGGGGTTCAAGTTTTTCGTAGAACCAGACGCGCAAGCGCGAAAGCAAGCGGAAGGTGACATCGTGCGAGACAAGGCGTTCAAAGTAACGCGCAACGCCGCGTGTGATGCCAAATAAACGCACGCCGACGACGGAGACGCCCAAGTCTGCGACGGATGGGTGCAGCGCGGCGGTGGAGATAAGCCACGCGGATGTTCCCATGAGTGCGACGCTGGAGCCGATGGTGACTGAGCCGATCACAACCGATAGGGCAACGCGCGCCCAGTTGCCTTCGAGGAATTGCAAGAGGCGGAAGAATGTATTTTGGGATTTGAGTGGGTGAGAAGTGAGAGGTGAGAAGTGAGAAGTGTTGAGTTGCGTGGTCGGTTTTACTTCTTCCTTCTTACTTTTTACTTCTCCACTTTTTACTTCTTGAATCCCGACCTGCTCTTCGTGTGTCTTGACCATGCTGGCGTACTCGCCGTTGTTTGCGAGAAGTTCGCGGTGCGTTCCCTGCTCCACGATGCGCCCGGCTTTGAGGACGATGATTTGGTCGGATTGAAAGATGGTGTTGAGGCGGTGCGCGATGGTGATGGTGGTGCGACCTTGCATTAATTTCCACATGGATTCTTCGAGCAGAGCTTCCGTTTCGGGGTCTAGGCTGGAGGTTGGTTCATCCATAATGAGAATCGGCGCATCTTTGAGGAAGGCGCGCGCGAGGGCAAGGCGTTGTGCCTGTCCGCTGGAAAGGCGTGCGCCGCTTTCTCCGACAATGGTTTCATATTTCTGCGGCAGTGATTCGATAAATTCGTGTAGGCTCGCGGCTTGCGCGGCGGTGACAATTTCCGCGTGAGTTGCATCCGCTTTGCCCAGGCGGATATTTGCCGCGATGGTGTCGTGGAAGAGGTGCGGGCGTTGAGGAACCCAGGCAATAGAATGATGAATGATGAATGATGAATGATGAATTTGCCCTGATGTTGGCTGGATGAAGCCAAGCAGGAGATTTACAAGAGTGGATTTACCTGCGCCCGTTTTCCCAACGAGTGCAATATGCTGACCATGTTTGATGGTGAAGTTGAGGTTTTCAAGCGCGGGCGTGGGTTCGTTGGGATAGAGAAATGAAACGTTTTCAAAAATAATTTTATCAGGTGTAGTTGCGACTTCAGTCGCTGTTTGACGACTAAAGTCGTCACTACGAATCAATGGTGTGTCTAAAATTTCGTAGATTCTTTTCGCCGCCGTCGTGCCATTCATGCCGGCATGGAATCTTGCGCCGAGGGCGCGCAGGGGCATGTAAAACTCGGGAGCCAGCACCAGCAGGAAGAGCGCGGGTTGAAATTCCATTTTGGCATACAGCAGGCGGAATCCAATCTCAACGGCAATGACGGCAGTGCTGAGCGTGGCGAGTAATTCCAATGCCAGCGCCGAGAGGAATGTGACACGCAAGACTCCCATTGTGGTATCGCGGAATTTCTCGCTGATTTGGGCAATGGTTTTCGTCTGCGCTTTGGATTGTCCAAAAAGTTTCAGCGTAGTCAGCCCTTGCAGACTGTCGAGGAAGTGTGCGCTCAGCAGGCGTAAAGTTTCATATTGACGTTTGGTGATTGTCTCTGCGCCCTTGCCGATCATAATCATGAAAAACGGAATCAACGGCGCGGTGATGAGGAATATAATGCCTGAGAGCAGGTCAATCGGGAAGACGAATACAAGGATCGAAATCGGCACCAATGCAGTGATGACCAGTTGCGGTAGGTACTGACTAAAATAGGCGTCCAGCGCTTCGATGCCTTCGACTGCCGCAGCGGTCAACTCACCTGTGCGCTGTCCGCGCGAGTAGGCAGGTCCCAGTTTGAGGATGTGTGCGAAGAGTCGATTGCGTAAGTCCGTTTTGATTCTCACAGCCACAGCATTGGCTGCAATTTCGTTTACCCATGTCAAAAGGGCACGTCCGCCAATGGCAACGAGAATCAACTGCAAAAGTCCCATCACTTGTGCGAGGGATTGTCCATTCAGGAAGACGTTGTTGATAACACTGCTGAGCAGCCACGACTGCCAGATGATTACCAATCCTGCCAAAAATCCAGAGAGAATGGTTATGGTCAGGGCGGAACGGGTGTCGCGTGTGAGGGTTAAAAGTCTACGATGCATAGGTGGAGTGTAATAGCGAATATGTGAACTTGCAAGATGAGCAATCTAAGAAATCTGGAGGAAGTATTTCCTCCAGATTTTCATTTAATTTAATCCTGAGCGCCGACAAGTATTATGTCGCCTGCGCTGACGGGTTCTTCCACATCTACAGATTTTTTCAACGCGGCTTCTGTTCCCTGACGTGCGAATTTATACATCAACTGAATCATGATGAAAGTGAGCACGCTGTAGATCAGCGTGAAGCCAGTCAAACTGATGGCGACCTCCGCAACGGTCAGGTTGGGTGAGATGGCTTGTGCGGTGGTAAGCAAGCCTTGCACGATCCAGGGTTGACGTCCCATTTCGGTGGTGATCCAGCCAGTTATGCCGGCAATGAACGGCAGAGGAATGGTGTACGGCATCCACTTAAGCCATTTGACCAGTCCAGGCGACCAATTGCGCAGCACAACCAGCAGGGCGAAGGCAGATGCGAAGAGCATGATTAATTCCAATGCGAACATGATGCGAAAAGACCAGTAGGTAACTACCATCAGTGGAATATAGTCATTGGGTCCGTAAAGCGCTTCATATTTGGCTTGCAGATCGTTTACGCCTCGTATCTCGCAATCGAAGTTATTGCAGGCAAGGAAACTTGTCAGATAGGGAATGCGAATCGACCAGACTTCCTGTTTGCCTGTCAGGTCGCCGATGGTGATCAGCGAGAAAGATGCAGGCTGTTCAGTCTCCCAAAGGGCTTCAATGGCAGCCAGTTTCATGGGTTGATAGATTCGCATCTCCTGTCCCTGTTCATGTCCTGTCATAAATAACATAAATGAGGCAATTAAACCGACGACTGCCCCTGTGACGAAGGACGGCTTGAAGGCTTCCAATTCACGCTTGCGCAAAATGTACCACGAGCTTATGCCCAGCATGAAAAAAGCGGAGGTGGCAAACCCGGCCGCGATGGCGTGTCGAAACAGCAGCCAGCCTTTCGGGTTGGTTAGCACGGCGATGATATCCACAAGCTGAGCGTTGCCTGTAACAGGATTAATCACATAGCCGACGGGGTTGTGCATCCATCCGCTGGCGATCAAAATCCAAATCGAAGACAACAGACTGCCGATTGCCGCCATCCAGATGGAAAACAGGTGAACTTCCCTGGAAACACGTCCTTCGCCAAATATCCAGATGCCAATGAATACCGACTCAAGGAAGAACGCGACCAGTGTTTCAATGGCAAGCAGTGCGCCGAAAACATCTCCAACAAAGCGCGAGTATTCCGACCAATTCATGCCAAACTGGAACTCTTGTACAAGCCCAGTCACAACGCCTATGCCAAAGTTGACCAGGAAAAGTTTGCCCCAGAATTTTGCCATGCGGCGGTAGCGTTCTTCGCCTGTGCGGTAATACTGGGTTTGAAAGATGGCAACGAACCAGACCAGCCCAAGGGTGAGCGGGACGAATAAGAAATGCAGGGCGGTGGTTACGCCAAATTGAATACGGGAAAGAGTGATGACATCCATGGTGTATCTCCAAAAATAGTGATTGTGAAACAATGTACAATATTTAGGAGTATTCTAGTCGGTAATATCTTATTTGTACTTAATATCACATAAGAGTTTTTGTGAGAAATTTATTTTTCCTTAATCTAAGAATCATCGGCATAAAAAAACAAGCCGAGAAAATATTTCTCGGCTTGTTTTTCACTACTTTTTTAGTGCCACTTACTTTGCACAGCGATCGTATAAATCTTAACGTTCAACACAATGAAGCGCCACAACTGATAAAGTTTGAAATTCATCCAGAACTTTTCTGCCTTGCTAAATTCCTGTTCGTTTTGCATGTCAGCCTCCTATTCGGGGATTAACTTCCAGCCCAAGAGGGCTTTGAATTTCCAGATGAAGGTGTAATGAAGCATGAACTTCATCCATGCGCCGCTTACGCCCATTTCAAGGTGCGAGATGAACAGGTCGCGTCCGTATTCGTTTTTATATTTCTTGCGATCTGGCACCACGGGGCGCATCACGATGGTAACTGCGTTGCCGTCCCAGAGAGAATCTCCCATTGAGGCGATACAAGCCGCGACCATCTCAGTCATGCGCTCGCTGTGAGTCATCTTGCCAGTTGTGATTAGGTCTGCGATGTTCATTGCCACCACACGTCCGATCACACCGCTGACCATGCCTGTGCGCGGCGGAGCGGGCGCAATGGCTAAATTGTTCTTGTTGGTAAACGGCTTGGAAATGGGTCCAGGAGGCGCAAAGGCAATGCCTGCTGAAAAGACATTCTGGTAGGTGGGGTTGTTATATTGTGCCGGCCAGGCTTCGGGAGTTTGTGTCAATTCGGGGTAGGGCAGTCCGTATTTTCCGTCTACCAGTACAAACCCTGCCGGGTTGACCAATTTCGCAGAGATATCCGAACCATCCTTGCCGATGTACTTGAACGGTTGTCCCTTGAACTGCGGAATGAGCATCGAGAAGTCGAAATCGGTTGTGCCTTCTTCGCCTTCGTAATTCTGCCAGTGGATTTTGCCTTCTTCTACTTTGGTCACTCCCGTCTGCACTTGATAGCGAATACCATGATCGTTGAATACAGCCTTGATGAATTCTTCACTTTTTTGCACAATGCCATTGCGTTTGACCTGCACACCGTTTACACCGAAATCACCCAGCGCGGGTTCATTGGAAAGCCACAGAATATCAGCTTTGTCGCGCAAACCCTTCTTGAGCAAATCTTTGTGGACGTTGATAATGTATTCGAAGGCAGCGCCCTGACAGGTGGCGGCGGGGTGCCCGGTCCCAATCACGATCTTCACTTTTTCGCCCTTCTTCATCCGTTCGCATTGGGCAAGGTAGGCATCACGGGCTTTCATGGCGTGTGGCAGCGAGCAGATGGAATGCGTAAATCCGCCTTCCGGTCCAAGCCCTGGCGTGCCGGCGAAGTTGAGCAGGGGACCTGGCGCGATGACGAGATAGTCGTAATCGAGGCGGATTTCCTTGCCGGTTCCGACCTCTTCGCCGACCACATATTGGTCGCCGGCATCCGGATGAATTTCCTTCGCTGCGGCATGGACAAACTTAACGTTCATGCGGTCATAAACGGGCTTGAGTTTGAAGACAGTCTGCTCAGGCTTCATGTGCCCCACGCCCACCCAAACCCACGAAGGAACATAGCCAAATACATCGCGATTGCTGATTACGGTTATTTCGTGACTTTTGCCGAGTGTATCCCCCAAATAAAGCGCCGCCGTATGACCTGCAAATCCTGCGCCGATAACAAGAACCTTTGCCATAGAGTTTCTCCTTGAAATGGTATTCTTTGCTTTACGTGTTACTTCACTTGTTTGTGATAAATGTTACAAAAAATAAAGGCGGAGTGAATTCACTCCGCCTTTATTCAAACTAATAAACTAATGTCTTCTTGTCGGTGCTGATGCGTTTGCGGAACATGTAGTATGTCCAACCTTGGTAGGCGAGGACGATGGGGACGAAGATGAGCGCGATGACACTCATGACCGTCAATGTGTATTGTGAAGATGAGGCGTTGTAGATGGTCAGTGACCATTCAGGATTGGTGGTGGAGAGCATCACATTGGGGAAGGTCATGGAGAAGAACGTAACCTGAGTCAATACAATGTTCAGTGCAACCATGATAAAAGCCCAACCTTCCATCTTTTGGTTGATGAAATATCCAGCTGCGAACAGAACGATCATTGCCCCGATCGGTGCAATGCCGGGATCAATGAAGCCACGTGCCCAGAAACCTGCAATATACGTGAAGATGCCGAGAGCGACATATAACACCGTGGCGACAATCCACAACTTTCTGGCATAAACGTTAACACGTTCGCGCAGTTC
>CAMCQT010000173.1 GCA_945877125.1 Candidatus Brevifilum fermentans
CCATAATCAACGCTATTCCGGATTGAGATGCCACCAGTCCAAGGATGCTTTCGACGCGCAAGCTGGCATAGAAAATTCGTGGCTCAAAGCCGACTTTGCGGCAGGCATCCACCGCCAATTCATGAACCACTGTGCCTTTGTCGAACATGATAAAGTTTTCATTGGCGAGTTCGGACAAGGAAATTGATGCTCGCCCAGCCAAGGGATGCTTGACAGATAAAGTAACCATGAACTTATCACGATCAACTTCGAGGAGGTGATACTGTTCGCCATCCAGGTAGTTATCGCGTATAAAAGCGAGGTCAAATTGGTGAGTGTGCAAGACCGGCAAAATCGTCGAAGCTTCGCGCTCTTCCAGCATGAGTTGGATATTGGGATACGCGGTCTGGAATTGAGCAATATACGAAGTGATTCCGTATTGGGCAATTACCGGAATTGCAACAATGGAGAGTGAGGGTGCGCGCTTGTGTTCCTTGAGGTTAGTGAGCATCACTTTATATTCTTCATTAATCAGATAAGCGTGCTTCCTAAATGCTTCCCCCGCCTCGGTGAGGGCAATGCTGCGTTTGCTGCGATCAAAAAGCTCAACCCCTAATTCTTTTTCCAAAGCCATGATCTGTTTGGAAAGCGAGGACTGTGAAATATAAAGATTGTCAGCGGCAGCAGAAAAACTTCCTTGTTCAGCTACCGTGAGAAAGTATTTAACCTGTTTCATTTCCATGATTATCAGCCTCGTGCACATATTCCATTTTGGAATACATTGTATCAAAAATTGAATTGCTTTGATGCAACTGGAAAGGTATGCTTGGAACAATGACCAAAAACCTGAATGGTCATACCTCCCCTCATATAAACAAGGAGAAGAATCAAATGAAAAAGAACCTTTCGATCCTTCTGTCGATCATGATGATCGTCGGAATCCTCCTGGCAGGCTGTGCTCCAGCTGCCACTCAAGCTCCCGCCGTCGCGACGGAAGCTCCTGCTGCTGCCACTGAGTCCCCTGCGGCAACCGCACCAGCTGAGGACACCATTGTTTCTATGGTGCCCGCACAACCTGGAGCGCCTTTCGACATTAAAGGCAAGACAGTCTGCTACATCATCCCGTCTCTTGCAAATCCTTTCTTGAACGGTGTGGCCACTTCAGTTACAGAACAAGCCAAAGCTGACGGCGTGGTAGTAAACGTCTACGGTGCTGATGAAGGTGGATTAAACCAACAATTCGACCAGATTGAGAACTGTATTTCCATGAAAAGTGATTTCATGTATGTTATGGCAGCTGGCGAGATCGATCAATTGCTGCCGGCTATTGAAGAAGCCAAGGCTGCTGGCATTATGGTGATGGGTGTTCCTCCCCAAAAATTGGCGCCGTTTGATGCCATCATGCACACCAGCCAACTCGAAGACGGCCAAAAAGTGGCAAAGATGGCTTGCGATTTTATTAATGCAGTCTACCCGGGTGCCGCTGATGGAACTGTTGAAACTGCCATTATTGGTGGTGCGAGTTCCTCCGTTGGGATGCACTTGCGCGATGAGGGTTATTCCACCATCACAGACATCTGCCCCAAAGTCAAACTTGTTGCCCATGCAGATATTTCCACGGATAGTATTCCAGCCGGTCAGTCCGCTGCTGAGAATGCATTAACAGCTAATCCAAATATCAAAGTGTTCATTGGCCAATCCTCTGCACATGCTCAGGGTATTGCCAATGCCATCAAAGCGCTACCAAATGCTGATTTTTCGAAATACGGCGTCTTTGCGGGCGATATGGATCCAGCCAACATCCCAGTTGTTACAGGTTGCCAGGATCCCTATAAGGGTTTTGTTGCCATCGGCGGAACCGCTCTTGATATGGCAACATACGAACAGATCAAGAAGATGTTGCAGGGTGTGGAACATCCAAACATTATCAATGATGTTTTGGAACCGATCAACTGCGATTTCAGCACGTTAAAATAGAACCAAGCGGCTTTTGTTGATATTTTTAATGAAAGGGGGATTCCCCCCTTTCATTAAAAATCAGAGGTGAAAAAAGAATGGACGCCAAGATCGTTTTATCCCTGGAAAAAGTTACCAAGAAATATCCTGGTGTATTGGCTCTAAATAATATTTCGATAGACTTCCTTGAAGGGGAAGTTCATGCCTTATTGGGTGAAAATGGCGCCGGTAAATCAACATTGATCAAAGCCGTGGCTGGCGCCATCGATGTAGACGCAGGAATTATTAAAATTAACGGACAAGAATATCACGAGATGACTCCTTCTCTTTCCAGGAGTCTTGGTATTGAAGTTATTTATCAAGAGTTTAACCTGGTTCCGACATTATCATGTTCTGAGAACATTATGATGGGCGAAAGCGTAGGCAGCAGCATCTTTTTTAATTCCAAACTGGTTGACGCCAAAGCATCTGAGGTATTAAAGCAATTTGCAGTCGCTATTGATCCTAAAAAACTTGTACAAGAATTATCCATCGCAGAACAGCAGATCGTCGAAATTGCCAAAGCGGTTTCCAAAAACATTAAAATCCTGATCATGGACGAACCATCCGCCCCCTTGAGTGTTGCTGAAGTGGAAATCATGTTTGATATTATCAAACAACTTAAACAGAAGGGTGTGACCATTATCTATATTTCACACCGTCTGGAAGAAGTATTTCGAATTTCGGACCGCGTAAGCGTCATGCGTGACGGCTGCTATGTAACCACCAAGAACACAAAAGATACCAACCGGCAGGAATTAATTAAACTTATGGTTGGACGAGAACTAAAAGAAAGTTATCCGGGCCGAAAAAATCCACCAGGTGACATTGCATTGGAAGTTAAAAACCTAACTGGAAATGGCGATAAGAATATTTCCTTTGTGGTTAGAAAAGGGGAAATCCTGGGGATTTCAGGATTGGTGGGAGCTGGCCGCACTGAACTGGCCATGCTGTTATTCGGTGCGGAACCAATCCAAAAAGGTGAAATTTTATTGAATGGTCAACCAGTGATAATAAAATCACCTTTAGATGCAATCAAGTATAAAATCGGATTATTGACAGAGGATCGAAAAGGCCAGGGGTTATTTTTGGAAATGTCCATAAAATGGAATATTAGTTTTCCGATTGCAGGCAGAATTTCAAAATATGGCATTGTTAACACTAAAAAAGAAGATGAAATTGCCAGGAAATACAAAGAGCGGATTAACATTAAAACCCCCAGCTTATTGCAGCAAGTCATCAATCTAAGCGGTGGCAACCAGCAAAAGGTTGTGCTGGCGAAATCCCTCGCGGCAGAATCTGACATTCTTATTTTTGATGAGCCTACCCGCGGTATTGATGTTGGTGCTAAACAAGAAATCTACCAATTAATGACCGACCTTGCCGACAATGGTATTGCCATCCTGATGATCTCTTCGGACATGGAAGAACTTCTGGGCATGTCTGACAGGATCATAGTCTTATGTGAGGGCAAATTGGCTGGAGAGGTAAAGAAAGACCAATTCGAGCAGCATTATATTCTCGACCTCGCATCGGGGACTCATTAACTTCTGGAGGAATTAGTATGAAAAATCAATCTGCATTTTTATCAAGGCTTGGGAGTGGGATAGGGTCATTCACAAAAAAGAATGTGCCATTAATGATACTGATCTTTTTAATGATCCTATTCTCGTTCATGTCCGAAAATTTCTTGACATCCAGGAATATTATCACTTTAATTCGCCAGGTTTCATTTACTGGAATTAGCGCTGTTGGACTTATGTTTGTGATGATCAGCGGAGGTATTGATCTCTCCATTGGCTCCCAGATCGTTTTTACCAACGTCCTTTTGGCCATCATGATGGTCGATTGGAAGATACCACCTGGATTGGCAATTCCCCTTATTTTGGTAGTAGGAACAGGGCTGGGTACGATCAATGGATTCCTCTGTATTAAACTAAAAATCCATCCGCTCATTATTACACTGGGTACATCTGCAATTTTTAAGGGTTTTGGATACATCATCAATCGATCAAGGAATATCATGGGTTTCCCCGATTCCTTCCGTTGGTTCGGTCAGGGATATATTTGGGGAATACCGGTTCCCATCATCGTCATGGTTGTGGTGGCGTTGATTGGTTCTTTCATCCTTACCAGAACTTATTTTGGCAGAAAAATATTTGCCTTGGGTGGAAACGAAGAAGCCGCTCGCCTGGCAGGAGTAAATGTTAATAAAATGAAAGTATATCTATTCATGATCTGCGGTTTCATTTCGGCAATTACAGCCGTTTTGCTTCTTTCGAGAGTATTTGCTGGACAAACCATCACAGGTCAAGGTACTGAATTTGATTGCCTTACAGCTGCTCTTCTGGGCGGCGTTAGCTTTAAAGGTGGTGAAGGTACCGTATTTGGTTTGATCACCGGTATTATCATTATCGGTGTCTTGAATAATGCCATGCAATTAGCCAGCTTCCCTGATTTTTCACAAACGGTGGTAAAAGGCTCTGTTCTTTTGATTGCAGTCGCCTTTGATGTCTATCAGAAAAACCGCAAGGCTAAAGAAACAGTCGCGAAAGTGGCTGCATAAAATTTCCGATTTTGCCGCGTTTGCAGGCTAGGAACAATGGCGAAATAAAATGAAAAAGGAAAACTCAATGAGCGAAGAACATTACGCAATTTCATCTGCCGTTCCACCCGCAAAGACAGATCATATCAAGCGCAAGATGTTTGACATCGCATACGCTGATTCTTCACCCGCTCAAAAACTGGATATCTATTGGCCCGAAGAAGGTGATGGTCCCTTTCCTGTAATTGTATCCATTCACGGCGGGGCATTCATGGGCGGCGATAAACGCGACATTCAATTGACTCCCATGCTCGAGTGTTTAAAGCGCGATTATGTTTTGGTCGGCATTAATTATCGTATGAGCGGCGAAGCAAAATTCCCGGCATTGGTGCATGATGTCAAAGCAGCCATCCGCTGGATTCGTGCGAATGCAGAACACTATTTGTTCGATCCAAAAAGAATCGCGACATGGGGTGGCTCGGCGGGTGGATACCTCTCCTTGATGATGGGTGTGTCCGCTTGGGCGACTGAATTGGAGGATTTAACGCTGGGCAATCCCGAACAACCCAGCCATGTTCAAGCCGTGGTAGATTGGTTCGGTCCGACAGATTTTCTCAAAATGGATGAACAGCTGGCTGAATCAGGTTTTGCGCCGCCCGTGGAGTTTTCACACAACGGCGCGAACTCTCCTGAATCACTTTTGCTTGGCGCGCAGATCACTCAAATTCCCGAACTGGTACACAAGGCAAATCCCGAAATCTATATTCGCTCCATTGCGCCGCCGTTCTTCATTCAACACGGGACGCATGATGATACCGTGCCGCACCAGCAGTCGATTAACATGGCCGCCAAACTGGCGGATGTGATCGGCGCTGATAAAGTCATGCTGGAGCTTCTTCCCAACGCCCGGCATGCTGACTCAGCCTTTGAGACTCGGCAAAACGTAAAGAAAGTGCTGGACTTCCTTGACTCGATTCTTCGCCCGTAGCGTGGGTTTTCTGCGCGGTCTTCACCTCGATCGTAAACTAATCGGGGTAATCCTGTCCCTGTTGCTGGCTGCTGTTCTATGGGTACTCCCGCTCCCCGGTGACCTTGGTCTTGCGGGAAGAAAGATGCTTGTCGTCACCCTCTTCACGGTGATATGGTGGGTGTTCAATGTTATACCGCCGGCATATTCAACACTGCTCATGCTGCTCGGTTATCTATTGCTTGACCTTGCCAAACCTGAAGTGGTTTTTCGCATTTGGACTCTGCCGTTGATGTGGCTCATCATTGGCGCATTTCTAATCGCAACTGCCGTCACCAAATCCGGCTTGGCGCAGCGCGTGGCGTACTTCTTTATGATTCGCTACGCCACTTCATACCGCAGCCTGATCGTGTTGACATACGTGCTTGGCTTCGTGTTGAGTTTTCTTATCCCGCATCCTTTTCCGCGCGCGCTGTTGATGATGTCACTGGTGCGCGCCATCATCCAAAAAGCGGGGATGAATAAAGCAGACGCCGCCTCGCTGGGGCTTTCTGTTTTTGTCGCCACCACTGCCACATCAACTATTCTATTGACCGGCGACTCCACGTTGAATATTGCCACCGTTGGCTTTAGTGGATTAAACGTGAGTTGGCTTGATTGGGCAAAGTATATGGCTGTCCCCGGCATTGCTGCATCGCTGTTGATGATGGGATTGCATTTGCTGGTTTTCAAACAAACAGGTCAGGTGAATATTGACCAGGCTGATTTACAGCGCGAACAGCAAAAGTTGGGACGCATGAGCCGTGATGAAATTATCACCTTGATATGGGTATTAGCCGCGCTGATATTGTGGACGACCGACTTCCTCCACCACATTGACCCGGCATGGGTGGCATTGATCGTGGTCGTGGGACTTGCACTGCCGAAAGTAGGCGACATTCTGGACGCCAAAGATATTTCCACAGGCATCAACTGGCCCATCATTTTCTTTGTGGTTGGCGCGTTCGCCATTGGCTCGGTAAGCAAAACCACAGGCATGGCTGAATGGCTTGCTAAAGTTCTGATGCCCACCACACCGTCCCAGAATCCATACGTCTTCGCTGGGCTTGTGGGTGGGGTCACCATGCTTATCCACATGATATTAGGCAGTGCTTTGGCTTGTATGTCCATCGTCGCGCCGCCGTTGGTGCATTATGCAACTGCCGCCGGTTGGAATCCTTTATTCCCCGCACTGCTGATTTACACCGCAGTCGCCATTCATTATATTTTTCCTTTTCAGCATGTTGCCATCCTGCTTGGACAAGGTGAAACTGGCGGCTACGATACTCGTCACGTTTTGAAGTATGGAATTCCACTAACTATCGTTACGCTGATAGTACTTATTCCAATTGAAGTGACTTGGTGGAAGATTCTTGGTCTTATTTGAAATATTAAAAATAATAATTTAGGACTTACGCAAGACGCATTTGAATGCCGGGTGATTTGAGTTGTTGGCGCAAATAGTCATCCAAAAGGTCGTGTTTTACGCGATAAATAGCAGCAATTCCAAATCTGAATTCCAGTAATTGCAAAATTGGGCGATTTGAACCACCAACCATCCACGAATAGCTCACGAATGCTCGAATTTGTGGGCCGACATTCGTTTATTCGTGGAAAATTCGTGGACGGTTTGACAAAACAGCAAAA
>CAMCQT010000174.1 GCA_945877125.1 Candidatus Brevifilum fermentans
TGAATACTTGGTGCTTTCAAAGAGCCAAAAACTTAACGCGAATTACACAAATTGAGCGAATAATACGAATTTTTTCGCGCCATTCGCCCCATTCGCAAAATTCGCGTTAAAGGTTTTGACCTATTGCACAGAGTCTACACATGAGCCAAAAATTTATTGATTTGGACAGATGGTTTTGACCGCTTCTTTTGGTTTTCTGTCGAAAGTGAAAATGCCCCAATGTGGTTCCGGGTCTGGCCATGGGTAGGTTCCGTCTGGTTTCTGACTCCCTATATGTTTCCAAGGTGCATCAAAGGCTTCAAATACTACGAAGGTTACTGTGGTTTCCCGCAGTGATTGGTAATAAAGGGCTTGCCGGGACTCGCTAAGATCATCATCGCCATCTGTGGGCAAACCAACTTCTTTGAAAATGAGCGGTTTATCTGATACGGAGTCCAATGTTTTGAAAACTTTTGCAGTCCAGCCAACGGCTTCTTGTGGATCACGATAGCCTGAAAAATAGGGATGGGCGTTGGGAAAAATCCAATCTGATATTTCCCATAAAGGTGAGTTTTCGTAATAATCGTGAACTTGTTCAGTTGTAGTCACTGGTTTGCCTGTGGCTTGTCTTAATCTGTTCATTGCCAAAACCAGACTCTCCAAGTCATAACGAACATCCAGCCCTTCGTTGCCGACAGAATAGCCAACGACGATTTGATACTGATTAAATTTTTCAGCAGCCTGTAATTCGTTTTCATCCATTGGATCCCAGACTCCAACGATCAAGCCTTCAAAGCCAACTTTTTCAGCAATCCTGGGTATATCCAAAACCTGGTTTGGAGTATCTTTGAGCGCATAATTGGAGCCGTAGGTTACTAAACCATTAAAGCCCGCGTCGTGCAGTACGCTCAAATCTTTACGAACATCATCTTCTGTTGGCCACTGGACTGGATTTGTTGTCGGGTCAAAATGAGTGGGTGAATAAGCTACCCAGCATAAGTGTGTCAATGAGTCAGCCAAGCTTTCTTTCGGTTGGCTCATTTGGCAGCTTGTAAGGAGAATAATTCCCAATCCGGTTGAGATTAAGGTTATTATGGTTTGTAGGAGCGAACGTTGGTAACGCATTTGCCCCGCCCTTTTATTGAGTAAGGTGATTCCCTGAAATTTTAGGGTATCACCTTACTCTTTTGAAAAATTATTTCACACCCTCAAATTGAATTTCACTCAGATAGAAGATTGCGCCATCTGGGTTGTCCTGGTCAGTTGCGACCCAGGTAAATAAGGCGATTGCATTGGTCAAATCCACGCCTTTCAGGTCAAGCGTGTACTGTTCCCAATCTTTAGTGAGGGCGATTTTTCCTGTGGAGCGCCCGGGACTGGGCAGTATGGCAACATCTCCGACAGTGAATTGGATAACTTCTTTTCCTTGATCGCCTTTAGCCCAGAAGGTCAGGCTATTGATCACACTCAAAGCTCCAGAAGTAAGTATGTTGACACCACAAGTACCCTCTTTGACCTTTGTCCAATCTGCGCCGGTTTCGCCACAAGACAACGGCCACCACATAACGCCGTTCCAGCCTCCTCCCACCCGATTGGTTACTTGCTGACAGGGCGTACCAGGCCGGCATTCACTTGCGTCGCCTGCTTCCATCTTTATATAAGTCGCTGGATTGCCTCCTCCTGTCATCCAGCCAGCGGGGATTCCCACCGCATCCAATTTAATCGCAGCGATGCCTAACACATTGACCGTAATTGACATGGCTGGGGCGGCTCCCTGATCGTTCGAGGCAGTTACCGTGATGATGGCCATGGTGCTTTCTTTGGGCGCAGTATAGAGTACCGCCGTCCCGGTGGTTGCGGATAGTTCACCGTCCCCTTGTAATGTCCATTCGTACTGGGTTGCGCCATTGGCATTCGCTTTCACTGCCAATTTCTGACCAGCGTCCAGTTTAATTTCGGGACCGGCTGGGTCAAGGACCAGGTTTTCTGGCGGCGGGGGCTTGGTTGGCTCTGGCGTGCTGACTACAATTGTGGGCGTGTCTGCAACAGGCAGCGTAGGTGGTGGAGTTGGCGTACTACAACTGCCTAATCCCAGCGTGAAGAGAATAATTGCAGTAAGAACTGCTCGCTTGGTTAATAACTTTGTTTGCTTATTCATCATGTTTCTCCTTGTCTTTTCAGTTCAACGGAAATTCAGGAAGGGCGCTTGAAGACAGTCTTCAAGTTAGATCACAAAGTCTGGTTGACGCATTCACCCAACTTATCTATTAAGATTGATCGTAAAGAAAGGCCGGTTTGGATCAGAGATAAGTTGTAAATATATTTTTTTGACGGTTTTTGTCATTCCAATCGAAAAGCTGCAATCACCTTTGGGACTCGAAAAATCTTGCGGGGTAATATTTTCATCTGTATGCCAGTTCCAAAAACAGGTGTTATCACTCGTGAGCGGAGAACCGACAGCTTGACCTGAAAGTGCGCTTAATCCTTGAATATCAGCATGTTCAAGTTCAATGACGTTTTGCTGATTGGGACATTCGATTTGGTAAGTGCCCGTAGAAAGAATTAACTTAAAATAAATTTCTACTCCAGGGCATTCTGCCAGGAATGCGGAAGTTGGTCCGTTGGGAGCAGTGGGCGTTTGCGTTAATGCTAATTGTGGGGGGGAGACGGGAATTATTTCTGTTTCTGTTACTGTCAATGTTACTGCCGGGGTCTGGTTTTTTTGTAACAAAACAACCCAATCTGGATTTGCAATCACTTCGATAATCGTACCAACCAGTGCGCACACCGCTGGAATTAATGCAAGAATAATGGCGGTTGGAATACGGGTTGGTGGTGGTTGGATCGGTAGATTTTTTTGCTCTGACATAAAAACAGCCTCCAAACATAGTGGATGGATGCAATGAATTGCAATCACACTAGTTCTAAGGCTGTTCTTCAGAAATTATGCTTTTTGATCGCCAGTAAGTAAACTTTAATTTACAGTATAGCACACCCGTCAATTATGTAAGCTTTTTCAAACATCACTTAAATATGCTCCTGTCAGGGGTTATCCGTTGGGATAAATTTTACTCTTGTTTTTCTACGCTGAATAACCGAAATAAAAAACCCTGCCCCGAACAATAACATGTCCGCTTGGAGGCAGGGATTAGATTAAATGGCGAACTATTCTTCTAACTATTCAGTGACACTTTTGTTATTGTAAAAGGTAATGGCGTGATTTGAACCCTGGGTCAAATTGAACTGTCCCTCGAATTTCTGGCCGCCTACCCAGGCAACATACACATACCAACCGGCTGGCACATTGACCTTCATCGTCCCGCTGACTGGATATTCCCTAATCACCTGGATGCCGCCCTTCGTTGTGCCCTGCAATGAAACATAAATATCGCCGCTCGATTTGTTGGATAGACGGACTGTTCCGCTTGGTGTTCCCACGGGGACTGTGCCGTACGAAAGCGGAACCGATGCCTCTGTGGGAACTGGCGCAACGCTGCAACAAATTGGATAGGTCGGCGGGTAGACTGGCTGTCCGGCCCAGGTGGGTAGATAAATCACCTGACCGGCGTACAAAAAGTTTATATCCCAAATATATGGATTGGCAGCCCACAGATCATAAATGTTGACTCCATACCGGCTGGCGATGCCAGAGAATGTATCTCCGGCCTGCACAATGTAATTGCCGTTGTAGCTAACCGGTGGATAATTGACTGGTGGATAATAGTTGTTATTGTTGATGTTGGAGTTGGCACTGCCCGAAAGATTTAAGACTTGACCCGCATATAGAACCCCGCTGATCCCGGGGTTGGCGGCATAAATGGCAGAAACCGTAATCCCGCACATCGCTGCAATCGAATCAAGCGTATCGTTCCACTCAACGAGGTAGGTCCCGCCACAGACTCCCCCAGCCTGAGCGACGACTGGAGTCCCAAAGAATGCGAGCAGAAGTAATACAAGAACCAAAACTTGCGCAAAAACTTTACGAAACATTAGTAGCCTCCATGAAGTGGGAAAGATAAATTATTTTACAATATGATATGACGAATGCAGGTGGATTGCAATCATCAAAAGTGTTGGCTGAATCTCTTTTTTTCTTATTTTGGCGCAGCGAATACCAAAACGTAGTATCCAAAATTATTGAAGAATGAATACGCCACGCCAATTTCAGTATAGGTGGTGCTCAACAGATTCTGGTTGTGACGGATGTCAGTCTTGTCATTCTTCCACCAGTCAACCGCACCCTGTCCCGTCAGCGGCGGATAACTGCCGTAAACATTTTCAGTGACAGATGAGGATGTGTATCCGCTGGCGGCTACGCGTGTGGTGGGGGTGGAGCCGTCTGAGCCTGTGTGCCCGAAAAGTTTATTGCAGGCGATGTCATTGGCATGTCTGGTGGCGGCTTTGGTCAGCAGCTCGTTGACGGCGTAAGCAGACAATCCATTTTGCGCACGATAAGCATTGATGGCTGTGATCGTTTCGGTTACCTTGGCTTCATCGGTGGTGTATGCGCAGGCCGCATTTGTCGAATTATCTTCGTTGCCGGTGACGGGGATATTCCCTGCTCCCTGTGTGGCAGTGGGTCCGCTGGCGACTTGAGCTGGCACATCAATCACCACCCACAGGCGCGAATCATTGTCTATTTTCATAATCAACCCAGCCGGATTTTTGATGACAAAAAATCCCTTATGACTTCCAGTCGTATTGGGCGCGATCAGATCCACGGATACATCCGTGGTTTGATCTGGAAAGGTCACGCTCAACGGCACAGAAGCCGGCGCCAACATTCTCTCTTCAGAATAGTGGGTCAGCGTGTAATCTGTCCCCCAGACACAGGTGCCGGTATTGCGGATGCGCCAGGTCTTGGTGAAGGCTGTGCTGGCTGGGATAATATCATTATCCGCAACGGTCACATCTGCGACGAAGGCTGCGCTGTTGGTGCAATCTGGGGCGTTGGTGGGGATGGGCGTTTCAGGCGTGGATGTGGCGCTCACCTGTGTGGGTAGCGTTTCTGTGGCGGTGGGATTTGTAGTTGCCGTCGCCTGAGTCTCTGTCTGGGTTGGCGTGACAACTTCCGGCGTGGGTTTTGCGCCGCAGGCTGAAGTCATCAACACAAGAAAAAGGAAAACTACCAGTAAGTTTTTTCTCATGAAAACCTCCTTGTCAGGTAAAAACGGTGAAGAAAGACAATTTCATTATATACAAAAACAGGATGAAAAAAACACTTTTCAAAAACTGGGTCTGGTACTCCGCCCATAAAAATTTTGCCCCTGACGGATGATTTCGGCTCAGGGACAGGTTTATTTTTAGGAAGTTTTATCCAGATCTCTTTGTTGGAGGTTTCGCCCGCTGACCCATGCGCCAACCGTGGTGCCAGTCAGCGAAAGCAGGAAGCTGAGCAGGACTGCGGTTTCAAACCTTCCCCGCGTTAGCACATCCAGAACCAGCACATGAAAATCCGCAACCCCTGCCCGAAATGAATCAGGGACGAAGATGCCCAGCAAGCCGCCAATCACCGCGCCGAAGAACATTCCCGTGTAGGCGCCAATGCTTACGCCGCCGGTGCGCCCCGCTGTCCGCACGGTGATCGCGCCGATTAATGCACCAGTCAATGCGCCGAGCACAAGTCCGGCAATGGCTCCAAATTGAACACCGTTCCAACTGGCACTTAATGCGCCGGTGATCGCGCCAAGAAGTGCGCTAAAAACCATGCCAAGTCCTGCGCCAAAAATACTGCTCTTCAAATAAAGTTGTTTGTTTTCCAAGATCGTTTCTCTTTTCTTTTGGATATAAGGGTGAATATAGTTACTGTCAGTAGATCACGAAAATGTAGTAACGACTTTAGTCGTTTGGCTAAAAAACGACTAAAGTCGTTACTACAAAGCCCTTTCGTGAAGTGAAGTACTGACTGTGTGTTTTACACACTTAAAACACAGATGCCAATGTAAAGTTGTTCTTCCTTCAATATTTTGACCCCTGCCCGTCAAATAGTCAAACCATTTACCGGTTGGAGGGGAATCGGATAAAATCTGGTCAACATAAATAGACTTTAGAAAAAGGAGCAAACTATGGCTGAACCGATGTATTTCCAATGGCAAAATGACGTGTTGTGCAAGACCATCTATCCCATGCGCGAACCGAAGTTGCGTGACTTTCTCGTCTATTACATGGAGGTTGATCTCTGGAAGCAATACAAAGACAAGGATATTGCAACCCTCAAAGCCGATGTGGATGCGTACACAAAGGCGCAGGAATTGGCGGCGATTGCGGCTTACAAATCCTATTCTTCATTGCGGGGTTATTTTTTGCAAAAAGATATGCGCCCGTATTATCTAAAATTCAAACCCGTGGATGAAGCCGAACTGACCGAGATCAATAACTTCCACGCCATGTTCATCGAAAGTTGGCCCAAGGATATTCGCGGCGAAAAAAGCTACGTCGAGGGGCTGATCCAGTTTTGGGTGAATCATCGCAACCTGCACCGCGATGCGGTCAAATCTAAAAAGCGGCGCGTCGAAAACATGGATCCCGCTCATCCCAAAAAGCCCATCGAAACGCAGGAACTTGCCGCGAAGGAAAATATCACCCTGCCGATGGCAGAGCAGGAACTCGATCAACTGCGCGCCTTCCTCGCCACGTATGACAAGATCGAACAGCGCAAACTAGCCTGGTTCAAACTGTCGAAGGGCGACCCAAACTTCCAGCCGTCTGAAGCGGAGTTTCTCGTCCAGTACAAGCCCGATCAGCCGGTCACCGTCAGAGATATTGCCGTATGGAAAGCTGAAGAATACAAGGTGTCTCTGGAAAAAAAGAATCAGTATGAATTGCTAGAAGAAGCGTACCAGCGTTTCAAAAAAGAGCCGAAGCGATTTCCGTACTGGCTTCAATATATGATCGTCCATTTTTCTGGAATGCGCTACGCCAGCGCGCACGGCTCGTGGGCTGACCCCAAAGACCTGTTGATTCGACTCGGCGCCGCGGATGTGGATAAGAAAGCCAAAGCGCTGGATGATGCCGCCGTAGAAAAACTCTGCGCTGAAAAAATCGCAGCCTACGCAACTGGAGCAGGGTCAAACGTCCCCGGGCTGGCGCGCGCCGCCGAGAAAGAGTGGAAAG
>CAMCQT010000175.1 GCA_945877125.1 Candidatus Brevifilum fermentans
AAATAAGTTGAACCTTTGTAATTGATAATGTGATAAGCCGACTCTTTCACTTCGCGCACAATGCGGTCGCGTTCGCCGTGCCAGTCTCGGCAGTTGCCGCACTGCGGACAATAATTGTCCATTGCCACGCCCGCCACGTGCGTCATTGACCAGGCTGCCACTTCGCTGTCTCCGTGTTCACCCAAAATATAGGCGTGGACATTGCCCACGTCTACTTTGCAATGCTGGCTGATGAGATATCGGAAACGCGCGCTGTCCAGCACCGTACCCGAACCGATGACGCGGTTCTTCGACCAGCCAGAGCGTTTCAACGCCACTTGGGTGAGAATATCCACGGGGTTGCTGGCCACCAGCAAAACAGCCTGGGATTTTTGCGCCACGATTTCATCCACAATGCCTTCGATGATCGCAGCATTTTTCTGCAACAAATTCAAGCGTGATTCACCCGGAGCCTGCTTTGCTCCTGCCGTAATGACAATTACCTGCGCATCGGCATAATCGCGGCTATCGCCCGCGCGGATTTGCACAGACGGGTAAAAGGGCAGTCCGTGTGCTAGGTCAAGCGCCTGCCCTTCGGCAAAATCAGGGTTGGCGTCTATTAAGCAGATTTGGTCAGCAATCCCTTTTTGTGCCAGAGCATAAGCAAAGGTCGAGCCAACTGCGCCCGCGCCCACAATCACAACTTTTCGAGATTTCCAAAGTGTATCCATATTATTCTCCTTCTCTAAAATCAGAACGTATCAATACAGATATTATATATCTTATTTGTGATATTTTGAACTATTATTATCCAATTCTTATTTTGGAGAAGCATCTAAATCTTTTCATGGCTGCGATTCCAATCTCTTGGCTGCAGCGCAACGTCACCCCCTCTAAAACTCCTAATGATATAATCGCATCAATGGACGAAGCAACAATCCTCAATGACCGTTATCAACTGCTGGAGAAACTTGGCTCCGGCGGCATGGCTGATGTCTATCGTGCCCGCGATCTGATGTTGGATCGCTATGTTGCCATTAAAGTTTTGCGAAAAGATTTTTCAAGCAATGTTGATTTTCAAAACCACTTCCGCATGGAGGCGCGTGCTGCCGCGAACCTCTCGCACCCCAATATTGTCACCGTGCATGATTTTGGATTTGCAGATAACCTGCTCTTCATCGTCATGGAATATATCCCCGGCAAAGACCTCAAACAATTGATTCGCGAACGCGGACGTTTTAGCGTGGAAACAGGCATCCCGCTCATCATTCAAGCCTGTGCCGGACTCGGCTACGCTCACCGTGCCGGCCTCGTCCACTGCGATGTCAAACCGCATAACATGCTCGTCTCGCCAGATGGTCGCCTCAAAGTGACCGACTTCGGCATTGCGCGCGCGCTCGCCACCATCACACCTGGCGAGAAAACGGATGTCGTCTGGGGGTCGCCGCTGTACTTTGCGCCCGAACAAGCCCAAGGCGAGGCGCCTTCGCCCGCCTCCGATGTGTATTCCATCGGCGTGGTCATGTACGAGTTGCTCTGCGGCACGCCGCCCTTCACGGCATCCACTTCATCTGAATTGGCGCGTTTGCATATTTCCGCGCGCCCCATCCCGATCCGCGAATACATTCCAGATATTCCCACCGCGTTGGAAGAAATCATCATGAAGGTGCTTTCCAAAGAACCTTCCGCGCGTTATCGCACCGCCGATCAACTCGGGCGCGTCCTGCTAAAATTTGGGACTCTCCCCGATCCTGCACCTGCGCCCGCGCCTGTTGTTATGCTCACGCCCGAAGTAGCAGATCGACTTCCTGCCAAAGATAAACCCCTGCCTCCGCGGATTGAACCCGCCCCCGTCTATTACCCTGAACCTGATATAACGCCGCCTGACGCCCCCGAGCCTGAATCGGCCTTCGAAGAGATTGACTGGGCGACTGTTGGACTCGCCCTGTTGGCATTGATGGCAGTCGGTGGCCTCATCCCATTTTGGATGATGGTTTATTTCGCATACAATCCCCCCATTCGATAAATGAATAAATTTCTGATCGCCCCCTCTATCATTGCCTCAGATTTTACCCACCTGGCAGATGAAATCGCAGCCTGTGAATCCGCTGGCGCAGACTGGCTCCACATGGATATCATGGACGGGCATTTTGTCCCCACCATCACCATCGGCCCGCTGTTTGTCGAAGCCTGCAAGCGCGCCACCAAACTTCCGCTTGACGTGCATCTGATGATTTCCAACCCCGATCAATACTTGGAAGCGTTTGCCAAAGCAGGCGCGAACACGCTCACGGTTCACGTTGAGACCTGTCCCAATTTGTTGCAAACCATCGAGAAAATAAAATCATTGGGCTGTAAAGCTGGGATCACATTAAACCCGCTCACACCTGCATCCGCTTTAGATGTGGCTTTGCCATTGGTTGACCTCGTTTTGGTGATGAGCGTCACCCCCGGGTATTCAGGTCAGTCTTTTATGCCTGAAATGATCGGCAAAGTGGAAGAGATCCGCAACAAGTTAAACGCGCTCCGCTCCCAAGCCTGGCTGGAAGTGGATGGCGGCATTATCGCTGAAACACTTCCGCTCATGTACAAAGCTGGAGCAAATGTTTTCGTGGCTGGCAACGCCGCCTTCAAACATCCGCAGGGAGTAGGGGCAGGGATAAAGTTGTTGCGCGAGTGCGTTGCAGATTAAAACAAAAATCACGGCGTGAGCCGTGACCTTTGATGCGAATGGAAAAGCAAAATCTTAGTTCGAAGACTTACCGAGTGTTTTGATGCACTTGGCGCACAGAATCTTCTTAACCATGCGACCCTTCTCCATGATTGAAACCTTTTGCAAATTCGGTTTGAAAGTGCGATTGGTTGCATGTTGGGAGAACGAACGCTTGTGACCAAAGGTGGTTGCTTTACCGCAGGTGCTACATTTCATGTTAGATGTCCTTTCACTACAATGATTCCGGTGTCAAAGCCTCTTTTCAAAGGCACGGGATTTTACCATATATCGCAACCTTATTCAAGATATGCTGTTAAAATAAGAACAGAATGCAGGTTAGGCTTTTAGCCTGACAGTAGTAATTGACGATATGGCTTTGGCGGGGTGAAAACCCGCCCTATAAATTATTAGCGAGGAAACTATGGGCGACGAAACAACAATTCTCGGCGGGATTCACATCTCGCCAAATGCGGTGGCTACAATTGCATATCATGCCACCTTGGAATCATATGGCGTGGTGGGACTTGCGCCAAAAAATTTGACAGACGGGATCGTATCTACCATTACGCGCGAGCCTTTGCGCGGTGTATCTGTGCGCTATTCCGGCGAGGATATTGATATTGATATCCATGTCATTGTTGAATACGGCACACGCATCAACTCGGTGGCCCAGAGTGTAGGCAATACGGTACGCTTCCACGTTGAAAAAGCGCTTGGGTTGCGTGTTAATTCCGTCAATGTGCATGTGGCGGGCTTGCGCATTAGCGATACAGATTAGGAGCAGATGAATATTATGGGTGTCGCAGAGCGTACCGCACGTGTTGAGAAATTTAGCAAAATGCCGATTGATGGACAATCGCTCAAGCGTCTTATTGACGCCGGGCTGACCTGGCTGCGTACCAATCAGCAGATTGTTAATGCTTTGAACGTTTTTCCTGTCCCTGACGGTGATACAGGCACGAACATGGTGCTTACCCTTCAAGCCGCATGGAATGAAGTCAAAGATTCGGGCGTGCATAATTTGAGTGACATGGCGGCCATGATCTCCAAAGGTGCATTAATGGGCGCGCGTGGAAATTCTGGCGTCATTACCAGCCAGATCTTGCGCGGATTTTCGCGCGGCGTGCATGATAAAGCCGTCTTGGATAAAGAGTCTCTCGTCAAGGCGTTTGGTGAGGCACGCGATACGGCTTATAAAGGAGTCGTGCGCCCGATCGAGGGGACGATCTTAACCGTCATCAAGGAAGTTGCCATTGCAACAGAAGCAGCTTTAGGGTCGGCAAAAGATGCGATAGAAATCCTCGAAGTGGCTGTCAAAGCCGCAGATGAGGCAGTCAAACGTACGCCGGAACTGCTTCCAGTTCTCAAGCAGGCGGGTGTGGTTGATTCAGGCGGCAAGGGCTTGTTCTTCATCCTCGAAGGGATGCTGCGACATGTGTATGGTGAGTCGCTTGAAATGCCCACCATGAGCGTGCAGTCGCTTTCTGCGATGAATTTTCAAGACGCGATGGAAGAAGTGGAAGAAGGACAGGACTACGAGATTGTCGTGGATTTTGTGCCGACGGGTGATTTGGATCTGATCTCGTTCTATAGCCAGCTTGAGAAAATGGGTACTTCCATTCAGGTGGGCGAGGGCGAAGGCATGTATCGTATGCATATCCACGTGCCGACTGAGAAACGCTACGAGCCAATTGACTACATCATGGGCATTGGCACAGTCACGAAGGTTGCCATCGAAAATCTGCTGGCGCAAATGGATGATATTCAAAAGTCGTCGCAGTTGCAGTTTTCGGCTGTAGAGCCAGGGCAGATTGCCGTGGTGGTGGTTTCGCCAGGCACAGGCTTGAGCCGCATCTTTGCCAGTTTGGGCGTGGCTGCCATCGTACCCGGCGGGCAGACGATGAACCCATCTACGCAGGATATTTTGAATTCATTTGAAAACCTGCCGACAGACAAAATTATCATTTTGCCAAATAATAAAAATATTGTTCTCGCCGCCAATCAAGCCAAACAGGTAACGGTCAAGCATGTGGCAGTTGTGCCAACGCGCAATGTTCCGCAGGGACTTGCCGCCATGCTGGCACTTATCCCAGACGGTGAGCTGGAAGCGGTTGCCGAAAAAATGACCAAAGCCATTGCCAATGTCAAAACTGGCGAGATCACGGTTGCCACGCGCACCGTTGATATTGACGGTGTGAATGTGACAGATGGTCAGGTGATCGCTTTGCTCGATGGAAAACTTGTTTTCTCGGCTGAGTCAGTGGAGCAGGGCGTGATGGGTCTGCTCGAAAAAGCGAACGCCGCTGAGCATGAACTCGTCACGCTTTTCTTCGGCGAAGGCATGTCGCATGGAGAAGCCAATCGCATCAAAGACGTAATTAGCAAAAAATATTCAAATCTCGAAATTGAAGTGCAGGAAGGCGGGCAACCGCACTATCAATTCTTGATTTCAATTGAGTAAAAAAACAAAAGTGCCAGTCACCTTCGCAAAGGTGACTGGCACTTTTTATGTAAATCATGAAAATCGGTATCGTCACAGACTCCACTTCAGACCTCCCTGCGTATCTTATTGAAGAACATAATATTCAGGTTGTGCCCACGATCCTTGTTTTAGAGGGAATTGAATACGCAGATGGGACTGGAATTTCGCGCGAAGATTTTTATACCCGAATGCCCGCGCTTCGCACCCCGCCGACAACTGCCGCCCCTTCCATTGGAGATTTAGCCACGCCTTATGAGGCTTTGCTCACACAAGGTTGCGACCATATCATCTCCATTCACTCTGCCAGCCAGCTAACCACCATCGTCAATGTGGCGCGCCAGGCTGCCGAGGAATTTCCAAATAAAGTCACCTGCGTCGACAGCGGATCGCTTTCAATGGGACTTGGCTTTCAAGTGTTAGCCGCCGCCGAAGAAGCGGAACTCGGCTTAAAATCCGCGTTGGATGCGATTGCCTCCACACGTAAACGGCTGCAAGTCACCGCTGCGTTGGACACAATGGAATATCTCCGCCGCAGCGGACGAATCCCTGCCACGGTGGCGGCGCTCGGTGGGATGCTTTCCATCAAGCCGATCGTTGAATTAATAGACGGCGTCGTCAAGCCAGTTGGCGCAGTCCGCACCACTCGCCAGGCAGATGAACGCATGTTGAATTTTTTACTCAAAGAGGGCGGACTTCAGCGTCTTTGTATTATGCACACCAACGCCGAACATCGTGCGCGAAAACTGCTGAATGAAATGATGTCCCGCGTACCTCTCTCTGTGCCGCGTGAGATTATTTTCGTGAATGCCACGGCGGTCATCGGCACGCATCTGGGTCCCAATGGGTTAGGGTTCGCGGCGGTCAGGAAGTAACCTCTAAAAACCAATATTGGAATTTCCAAAATCCTATATTGGAATTGTGGAATTCCAATATAGGATTTCTCAAACCCTTATAAACCCTGTTGTTTTATGTACTTGCGATGTCTTGTTACCCATATCGGTTCATAAAACGCCGTTTGTTCCAAGTTATAGCGTTGATATATCCTGTGACATCTCAAGCATAGCGCTACCAGATTTTTCCGCGCATCGTTGCGCTTGTTCCTGTCAATGTGATGGACTTCAAGCTGATAGCAAGAAAAAGGTTCGTTCTTGTGGTCACAATTAGTACAGCAGTGGTTTGCTTCTTTTCGTACCTGCCAAGAGGATTGTGACCAAGTAGAGTTGTATCCTTTCGATACGGCCAATTTTCTTTTGATGAAAGATATTTGGATACTTGATAAGGCGAGCAGATAGGTACGGTCACTGGATTTGACTTCTGGTTTCATTTCTCTTCCTGTTGCCTTTCTGCAATATATGCAAATGCGGGCAGCTCTTCTGCTAACTTTCGCGCCAGTGCAGGAGTGATGTGAATTTTGCTCTTTTTGCTCCTAATGACAACGTATCCGTAACCGGCGGCAAGAGTGATGCCGCTTTTAGGTTGGGCAATGGCATTTGTGATTGTTTTCCAGATTTTTATTAGCTTTCTCATTTGTCGGTCTCCTGCTTAATAAACAAAATTCATCCTGCTTTGAAAACCATTTTTCGGACTTGAACCGCGATATAAAGTTTAAGTGTTCAAAAAAACTAACTTCGCACTGTGCTTTTAACTGTTCAAAACAGGATTTGTGTAAGTTCAGTGGCTATAGCTAATTAACAAAATTCGCTGAGTTTTGAAAAGGATTTTCTGAGGGCAAAAATTCCAATTGGAGGCTAATTTTTTATATTGTTAACTATTCAAAACAATGATTTATAAAGTTTGCTGGCAAGCAAGCATTTGGTGACAAGACATTCCCCGTGGCGGAAACAAAAAAGAGC
>CAMCQT010000176.1 GCA_945877125.1 Candidatus Brevifilum fermentans
CCCCCGCTTTTACATTGGAGAATGTAACTATTATTATATTCAACGAGATGAATGCAAACTGAAGAATACTTAAGTGGTGGGTGAGAGTTTCTATCTGTAAACCGCCATCAATTGATATAGCCATAATCGGCAGTTGATAATTCGGAAGAGGTGGGGATTGCCGCGCGGCTGACGGGGATTTGCCCTTGATTCGATAGGACACAAAAGCAAGCGTGCGATTGTCGGGCGACCATGAGTTCACGTTGTTGGTTTCCTATCCGCCAAACAAACTGACAATAGTTTTTGATTCTCCACCCTCGGCGGGGATGAGGCGCAGTTCCACATTCTTGTTGGCTGGGTGGTTACCCGCTTCCATCATCCAAGCCAGGCAAATGGGTCAGTTGGGTTTCTGTGCCGCCGTTTACCGAGATGGTGTAAATGCCACACTGTCCGCCGCGCTCGGCACAATAGGCAAGGCGCTTGCCGTCTGGCGACCAGCCGTGCAAATGAACAACGGGTTTGTTTTTGTTTAGAAGGAGAACATAATGTACAATCGAACTTGTAACGCCTGTTACCTAAAGGAGTCAAATGAAACCGATTGCCCGACTTAATTTTGCCCATCTTCCAACCCCAATTGAAAAACTCCCACGGCTCACAAAAGTCCTTGGCGGGCCGCGTATTCTCGTCAAGCGCGACGATCAGACGGGACTTGCCTTTGGTGGAAACAAAACTCGCAAGTTGGAATTTTTGATTGCAGAAGCGCAAGAGCAAGGCGCGAAGATGCTTATTTCTGCGGGGGCGATTCAGTCGAATCACTGCCGGCAGACGGTTGCCGCCGCGGCGCGATTTGGTTTTGACTGTACCCTCGTGCTGACAGGGGAACGCCCTGCCGAGCCTTCAGCCAATTTCCTGCTTGACCAACTCTTTGGCGCGGAAATTATCACCGTGGCTGACCGCAAAGACCGTGACCGCGTTTTGCAGGAAACTTTCGATAACGCTGTTGCCGCAGGAAAGAAACCTTATCTTGTGCCGTACGGCGGATCAAGCCCGACGGGTGCGCTGGGCTATGCCTTTGCGATGGATGAGTTCATGAAGCAAGACATAAAAGTGGACTGGATTATCTTTGGCACATCTTCAGGCGGCACGCACGCGGGACTTGTCTTGGGTCAGCGGGTGTTTGGATTCAACGGCAATGTATTGGGTATCAGCATTGACGAACCAGAAGCAGAACTTAAGGCGCATGTTTCTGCACTTGCCACACAAGCCAGTGAAAAACTCGGCGAGCGGATCGAGTTTACGGGCGATGATGTTTTGGCGACTGCAAATTATTGTCAGGCAGGGTATGGGGTCTTTGGGGATGGCGAGCGAGAAGCGATAAAATTATTCGCGAGCAACGAGGGGCTTCTGCTTGACCCCGTCTACACGGGACGTGCCGCCGCGGGGATGATTGACCTGATTCGCAAGGGATTCTTCAGGAAGGATGAAACCATTTTGTTTTGGCACACAGGCGGTCAACCCGCGTTGTTTGCCGATAAATATTCTCAGGATATTGTTGGGAAGTAGTAAATATTAAACTATTCCACGATGTCCTCAAGATTCTTTGCCCGAAGCAATCCTCTCTACAATACGGAGATTGCTTCGTCGCCCCAAGAATAAGAGCGGCGGTTCGCAATGACATAACGGGAAGTTAATTATTTACAGACTCTAATTGGACATCTGCATGAACATATCCACCACCTGCGGATCAAAATGCGTTCCTGAAAGTCCGTGAATATGTTCGCGCACTTTTTCTTCCGCCCACCCATTGCGATAGGGACGGTCTGATTTCAGCGCATCCCACACATCCACCACAGCAAAGATGCGTGCAACCAGTGGGATCTGAGCGCCTTTTAATTCATGTGGATAGCCAGCGCCGTCCCATCTTTCATGATGATAGTATGGAATATCCAACGCCAGCCGCAGGTAGCGAATGGGAGCGAGCATCTCATAGGCAAAGGCTGGATGCTTTTTCATAGCCACCCATTCTTCCTCTGTCAGCGGACCGGGCTTGAGCAGAATGCCGTCTGGAACGCCCATCTTGCCAATATCGTGCAACAGCGCGCCCCAGCGCACCTGCACCAATTCCATATCACTCAAGCCAAAGGCGCGCGCCAGTTTCACCGTCATGGCTGTCACCCGCTGAGTGTGTCCTTCGGTCTCCTTGTCACGCAAGTCGAGCGCGCGCGACCAGCCTTCGATGGTCGCGTCATACGCTAATGTGAGTTCCAGGTTCGAGCGTTGCAGGCTTTCAAAGAGGGTGGCGTTCTCAATCGCCAGCGCCGCCTGACCCGCCAGTGTCTTGAAAAAGTCCAGCCACTCCAGATCAGGGTCAAGCGAGGCGCGGTGGAAGATTTCCAGCACGCCCTTAATCTGTCCCTTTGCGATCAGCGGCACACCGTAATAGCAAACAAAATCCTCGCCCGCCAAATGAGTCGTCATAAGTGGGTTATCTGAGATATCTTTCAGATTTGGAATTTCGACAAGCCGGCGCTCCAGGGCGGCGCGCCCGGCATAACTCTCACCCAAACGAACCTGCCTGTTTCTAATGGCTTGGGTACGAAAGCCGCTCTCGGCGCCATATTCGAGCGTTTGCGAATTGGAATTTAAGATCAAAATATCAGCCGCATCCACGCCAAGTTCCACAGTGACGTGCTTGAGGATTTCCAAAAGATTAAGTTCCAGATCAAAATTAGATGCGATCACTCGATCAATGGCGCTCAAGGCAGTCAGATGCTCAAGCTGGCGTTTTATCCTTTCCTCTGCCTGTTTGCGCTCGGTGATGTTTTCATGTGATACCGCAGTCCACTTTTGTTGATTATTTTCAAAACTTGTAATTCGCGCAACGAACCAGCGCTGATTGTTGGCATCGTGGCAGGGATATTCAACCAATATCTCATCCTTTCCACCACCGTTTACCTCACGAATGGCATTCGCAACCAACTGCGCTTCATTAATATGATGTGGGTCTTTGACTGAATCGCAAACATCAAGATAGTTCATCCCAATACAATAATTAGGTTGATTCAACCCATGCTGTGTGCCAAAATTACGCCAGGCCGAATTGACCTGAACAATATTGCCCTTATGATCCAGAATGGCGATGTGTGATGAAAGGGCATCCTGAACACTTTGCAAAAATTCATGTGCGACGCTTAATTTCTTCTCACCCTGTTTGCGCCCGGTGATGTCGAACATAAGACCCTGCCATACTTGATGCTCGAATTCCTGACTCTTCACAAGAGCAAACTGATCATGTACCCAAATAATGCGTCCATCGCGGGTCATCATTCGATATTCCATCTCGAAAGGCTGACCGCTTTGATGAGCATAGTCCGCTTCTTTCAATACCTGCGGGCGGTCTTCAGGGTGTAAAGCTTTCAACCATGAGGCTGGGTCAGACAGCCAGTCCTGCGGGGTATATCCCAACAGAGACTCAATGTACTGGCTTACATAGAGTGTCGAGCCGTCTGACATGTGTGTAGAAACCACCGTGGGCAGATGCTCCACCAGTCTTTGGAATTTTGCCTCAGATTCTGCCAGGGCGTCTTCCGCCTGCTTAAGCGTATATATCTGTACGCCGTCTGCGCCCGAGACGATGAGAGCATCCACCTCGCCGCTGTGAATGGCGCGTAAAGTCTCTTCGGCTTCATTCAGCCGCGCGTACAGTTCTTCATTTTCAGTGGCGAGTTGTTTTTTTGTTTTGTGTATTGGTTTCATAGGTATGGCAATTCCTACGCTTCTGGCGATGAAAGTTAAACGTAAATTCCATCCTGCTTTAAATATTTCAAAGGGCTTACACCTATTGAGAGTGGCTAAAAGGATGGGCTAAAAAATCTATCACCACGGAGTCACAGAGACACTGAGGTTTTTTGCGTGTTTTTCTCCGCGACTCTGTGTCTCAGTGGTGGAAAATATGGACAAGCCCACTGCATTAGCCACTCCCCACCTATTTCAGCGGCACCAGATCCAAGCCGATCAGCACGCGCTCGGTATTGGAGAGATCGCCGATGATCTTGCGGATCGGCTCCGGCAGCCGCCGCACTAAAGTTGGCACAGCCAATATCTGGTCACCGCTTGCCAGTTGCGGATTTTTCAGCAAGTCCACCACCTGAATTTGGTAACGCCCCTCCAGATACTCAGCACAGATTTTCTTGAGGTTGGCCAAAGCCGTCATGGATTTTGGCGTTTGTCCGGCCACGTACAGGCGCAGGACATAGGTTTCCAGTTTTTCTTCGGCAGGCAGCGCGGGTGTGGATGATTTTATTTTCATTTTGAGGCTCCTTTACGTTTATACGGCGTTGTATCTGCTTTGCGGCTCAGACCCATATCCGTACGTTCCTGTGCAAGTTGAGCATCTTCCGCCTGCTCCTGACCAATGATCTTCATCGAGGCAATTTCCTGCACCGCAAACTCGGCGCGCAAAGCGAGCACCTGCGCTTCCAGTGTCGTGCGCTTGCGTTCCAGTTCGATCTGACGGCGTTCCACTTCCTGATTACGGATCATGAGCGCGGCTTGCTCCTGCGCCTCCTGCACCATCCGCGCCGAGCCGGTCAGCACGCCGCTCGGGCCGACGTACACATCCCGCAATTCCACGCCATGATCGGTCAACAGGAATTCGCGGATCTGATTCGAGTGTGCCATGCCGCGCGATTTGAGGATGTACATACCGCGGTTGCGCTCTCCGCCAATTTCGATGTCGCGCACCAACAGCCAGGTATCTACAAAGCCCGCAATGGCAACCTGAGTTTGCTCCAGCGCGCCGCCGCTCAAGCTTAAACTGGTGAACAAACTGGTAGTCCCACTCATTTTCAACAGGTCTACCAGCCGCATGACCATCGCTTTGACTTCGGACTCATTGCCGCCGATGATGAAACTGGTCAACGGGTCTACGATCACAACCTGCGGCTTGAAGGCTTTAATGGCTTTGTGGATCATCGTCAAATGCATTTCGAGTCCCGCAGACGTTGGGCGGTTCGCCTGAAATCGCAGCAGCCCTTTCTCGATCCACTGATCAAGGTTAATGCCGATCGAGCGCATATTGCGAATGATCTGGCTGGGGGATTCCTCGAAGGTAATATAAAGTGCGCGTTCCCCACGAAGACAGGCGGCTGCGGCAAAGTGTGCGGCGAGACTGGTCTTGCCGGTGCCCGCCGTACCCGTGACCAGCACGCTGCTGCCGCGGAAATAACCCGCGCCGCCCAGCATCGAGTCGAGGCGTGCAACACCGCTGGAGATTCTAGCTTTGGGGGCCGTCTGGTGTAAGCCAAGCGATGTAACCGGCAGTACCGAAATGCCGTCTTCGTCGATCAGAAATGGATACTCGTTCGTCCCGTGAGTTGAGCCGCGGTATTTGACCACGCGCAACCGCCGCGAAGAGACCTGATCACTCACGCGATGGTCGAGCATGATGACGCAATCGGAAACATACTCTTCCAATCCCTGACGCGTCAGCGTCCCTTCGCCGCGTTCGCCGGTGATGATGGCGGTCACACCTTTGTCTTTCAACCAGAGGAACAGGCGGCGTAATTCCGCGCGCAGAATATGCTGGTTAGGCAAGCTGGAGAAAAGCGACTCGATCGTATCTAGAACCACACGCTTGGCTCCGATCGAGTCAATGGCATGACCAAGGCGGATGAACAACCCATCCAGATTGTAGTCGCCGGAAGTTTCAATTTCACTGTCACTCAGGTACACAAAATCCAACACGATCTTTTTGTGCGCGATCAGGTCTTTCAGGTCAAAACCAAGCGAGGCGACGTTCTTGGTCAGGTCTTTGGCGGTCTCTTCAAAAGCAATAAAGACACCCGGTTCGTTGAACTGCGTTGCGCCGCGCACGAGAAACTCCATGGCGAGCAGGGTCTTGCCACAGCCCGCGCCGCCGCAGATCAGCGTCGGGCGGCCTTTGGGTAATCCGCCGCCAGTGATTTCATCCAGCCCTTGAATACCGGTCGGGGATTTGGGTAATTGTGTTCTTGATTTTGCCATGCTGCATTCTCCAATAGGTTTTACAATAATTTTAGGTTTATCTTTGCGGACATCCAACGTGCAGATGTCGAAAATATGAATATATATTTCAACAGCTAATCTTAGGACAAACATCCCCCAATCACATCCTGCAACTGGGGGATGTTCGTCTCCCCCAGTTGGGGGAGACGGTAATTAACCCAAGTTGCTACCTTGTTAAGAATTTTATCAATTTCTTGCGAAGTCCCCTCACCCTAGCCCTCTCCCAAAGGGAGAGGGGACTCTGACTCCCTTCCCCTTTTGGGGGAAGGGCTGGGGATGAGGGTGATTTTGCAATGGTGGCAACTTGAGTTAATTAATGTCGTTGCGAGGACGCTTTGTTTTTCGCCCGAAACAACCTCTGCAATAATACAGAGATTGCTCACCGCACTGGATGCGGCTCGCAACGACATTTAGGCAACGAGTTTATGTCTTAAGGCAAGCGTCACAGCTTCGGTGCGGCTGGCAACGCCTAATTTTGAAAGGACTCTGCTGACA
>CAMCQT010000177.1 GCA_945877125.1 Candidatus Brevifilum fermentans
GCGGCTGCGCAACCCTGGGTATTTATTTGCCTTGAGCGGCGTGTTCAACGCCGTCTGGCTTTTCTGCTGGCATTACAACTTATTTGGTTTGAGCGTTCTGGTCATGCTCACCCTGCTCGGTCTGCTGATAGCTAGCTACCTGAAATTACACATTGGGAAAACGCCTGTCACCAATGCCGAAAAGTGGTGCGTCGACATTCCCTTCAGTGTGTATCTTGGCTGGATCAGCGTTGCCACAGTTGCCAACGTCACCAGTTATCTTTACTTCATAAACTGGACTGGATTCGGACTTGCGCCGCAAGCCTGGGCAGTCATCATGCTGATTGTTGCATGCCTGCTTGGATTATTGATGACGATCTTGCGCAGGGACAGCGGATACGCCTTCGTTCTGGCTTGGTCCTTCGCTGGGATCGCACAAAAGCAGGCTGATACGGCGCTAGTGGCAAACACCGCATGGGTGGCTACAGTGTTTGTCCTTGGGTTGGCAGTCTATAGCATCATCCAAAGGCGTCGCAGGATAGCATAACCAAATATCGAGAGCAATCAATGCAAGTCATAGCCAGAATCGAGTAGAGAGCGGCGGCTAACCGCTTGTGCTGGCTACTTGCTTCATCCGTTAGATTTTTTTGTGATTTTAGCCAGGAATTTCCTCAGACGATTCTCCTTTTCCCTCCAGGGCGTCGGGCAACTACTTAATTACACAGGGCTGGCGAACGATGCCGGAATCAGCCCGAACACGGCAAAAGCCTGGCTTTCTATTTTAGAGAGTTCATACATCCTGTATCGGCTACAACCCTTTCATCGGAATTTTAACAAGCGGCTGGTTAAATCTTCCAAACTCTATTTTTACGATACGGGTATCGCCTGCTCGCTGCTTGGCATCCACGATGAGAATCAAGTCAACTTGCATTATATGAAAGGCGCACTCTTTGAGAATTTGATTATCAACGAGTTTATCAAGCACAATTTTAATCACGGTGAATATCATCTGCCGTATTTTTGGCCGGATAGCCGAGGGAAAGAGATTGACTGCCTGCTGGTGGACGGTGAAAAAATCGTACCAGTTGAGATTAAATCTGGTAAGACAATTTCCAATAGTTACTTTGATAATCTCCAATATTGGCATCAACTTGCCGCAGCACCTAAAGAACCAGGTTATGTGGTTTATGGCGGCGATCAGTCCCTGCGAACCAGCGCAGGCTCATTTGTCAGTTGACGGGAACTGAGCCGCATCCCGCGTTAAGCTGTCTATTACCGAACAATACAGCTAATCAGGTATTAGAACACCACCTTTATCAGCTACGCCCAATCAATCGAGTAGATAATGCGCAGGTAGTTTGTGATAGTGGTAACGCCGAGCC
Organism: Candidatus Brevifilum fermentans; assembly: GCA_945877125.1. Classification (GTDB taxonomy): domain Bacteria; phylum Chloroflexota; class Anaerolineae; order Anaerolineales; family Villigracilaceae; genus Villigracilis. The sequence continues at coordinate 1,362 of CAMCQT010000177.1, forward strand.
GAGGCGCATCCAACATTCCGCTTGCCGCCATGCCCCTTCCAAACTTATTGATCAATCTGGGTTTCTCTTGCTCAACTCATGGAATCCATTCCGCGCTTTTGCAAGGGTTGCCTCATCCCGCCAACCCGAAGGGATTTTCAACTTCTTCTCCTCAAATGGCTTGCCCAAGCGGATTTGAAAATAGCGCGTCTTGTTATGAGGCAAATAATATTCATCGCAGAAGCGGTTCAGCAGATCATTCATTTGCTCGTCCAAATCTACCCAGGGCAAATATACCAGCCCGCGTTCTTTACAGTCCCATGCTTTCTCGCATTCACAGTTCGCAGAAATTCCCTTTTCAGTCATCACCCATAAACGCGCAGCCAGCTCGCTTTTTCTTCGAATCATATACGCGGTGATCGTCCCATCGGCAGGATCACTATACACCTCCATATAATCCGCCAGCGGCTTGGGCGTCGCGATGATCTTATGCAGAATCGGTTTCACTTTCTGGATTTCCTTCCGTGCGGATTTTTTCTCCGTTGCGGACAGCGGCTTCGCGGATTCTTTCTTCCCCAGTTTTGATTCTGCTTCGACAGACTTTTTCTCCTCAGACGCGATGCGCTCCAGCGTGCGCGGCTCGCCATTCAGCGCGTGACATTCACCCGCGTGTTCGGCGCATGTCACGCGCTGACACTCTTTGCAGCGCTTCAAACTGTGACTACAAATCGGGCGCGCGCAAACCACGCACTGGGTCACTTCCTTTGCGCAGTGCTGACAATATTCGCGTTTACACTCCACGCACTGCGGTGCGAGACACTCCGCGTGCGCAAGATGACCGTTCTCACATAAATGCAATTTTGTCCCGCCGCGACTACATACCTCGCACAACAAAGGCTGAACTACATGCAGCAGCGGATTCCACGTCACAGTGCGTTTGATGGTCGCGGCGCGGCTGCGAATCTCCACCATCAAATCCAGTTTAGGCATGGCGATAACGGCGAAGTTGACCAATTCCAATTGAATCCGCAAATGATATTTCTGCTCAATATCCGTGAGTTTGGATTCGCGCTCCGCATTAATCACTTCAATTTTCGATTCCATCGCGGCGCGGCGATCTTCCTCTGCCTTTTGTAATCGTTTTTTCGCGTCTTTCAATAAATCAGCGTAATAATTATTCAAGCGTGCGCGATCAAGTTCGAGGAAGCGCTCCAATCTTTTTTGCAGGTGAGTGAGCGTATCGCCAAGTTCATGCGGCACAGCCTTGCGCGCGCGTTCCAACAGCGCAGAAAGAGTCTTCGGATTAAGCGCGGGTTCTTTGTTCCAAAATGCAGGCGCAGGTTGAACATGAAGGAATTGACTCTCCTCGTCGAGAATCGCAAGCCGTTCGATCTCCGCCCCGTTGACGGGATAGCCGTTTTGCAGATCCATCCACACGGGCAAAACCAACTCGCGCTTTTCGTCCGCGATCAAACTCACCTTAAAGTTGAAGCGCGCGTAATAATGATAGTGGATCGATTCCTTTTCATTGGCGATGAAAAAGATTTTTGCGTTTGGCAGCAAAAACGCCTTTTCGATTTCGGATTTAAAGCCTGGCTTGTCAGGCCTGACATTGTTGATGAAGAAATGCCCGTTGGCGCTTTGTCCGCGCAGCTCTTCAACGATCGTTTCCACCAGCGCGTGCCCATAATGCAAAAAGGTCGCGCCATCCTGTTGGTGCGCGGTGTCGAAGATAATTTTTTGCTCGGCGGAAATCCCCCAGCGTGCCGCGACATCATCGGGCAACAGCGCTTCATACGCGCCGTAAGCGGGCGGCTCGACCACCCCGCCAAGTTGGAGGAAGTATCCCAATACAAGTTGTTCGAGAGATGTTGAGTCTTGAGTCATAATTACTCCGCTGTGAAATCCTCTCCGAACAACGCTTCGTCATACTCTTGCGTTTTCTGATGTGTCTTGCGCGCTTCAACTAATTTATCGCCAAGTTGATTAAATTTCTCACGCAGGTCTTCCGCATTTTGCGCGCCAATCCACGCGTCCACCAGCAGATCTTCGAAGTCGCGCTCATCCTCGATCTGACCGAGGATCATATCCATCTCGCCGATGACCAGCTCAAACATGTTGAGTTTCTGGTCAAGGATTTCAAGCAGATAATCTTCCACCGTGCCGCGCGCAGACAGATTATAGATTCTCACATCACGCGTTTGACCGACGCGATGAATACGACCCACGCGCTGTTCGATGCGCATGGGATTCCACGGGATGTCGAAGTTGATCATCGTGCGGCAGAATTGCAGGTTGCGTCCCTCGCCCGCTGCTTCGGTGGAAAGCAATATACTTGCGCGGCTTTCAAAATCTGCGATGGCTTGATTTTTGGAGGGCATATCCATCTCGCCGTGATATTGCACAAAATCCACATCCATGCGCCGCAGCAATTCGGCAAGTTTGTCCAACGTGCGGCGGAAATGCGTGAAGATGATGACCTTCTCTGTTGGGTCACGCAAAATAATTTTGAGCAATTTTTCCAACGCCTCTGCCTTCGCCCACGAATGAATTTGTGTGGATCGTTCCGCAAGACTGATCAGTTGCTGGCGGCTTTCTTCATTTGTGATTCGCGCGCCAAGCGAACGCAACGTCGCCTCCGCCGCTTTGGGGCTGCTGCCAATTTCGCGTTGAAGAGTCAGCAGCGCGAAGCGATCCGTTTGACGAATCGCAGATTCCTTTTCCACAGGATTCTCTTCGAGCGAGGATTGATTCGACGGCGCAAGCAAATCGCGCACGCAATCACTCACAGCCTTATAAAACTCCGCCTCTTCATTTGAAAGGTTCAAGCGTACGGTATTCGCCTGTCGCGGCGGCAGGTTGATATTGACCTGGCTGCGTGTGTGACGCACCATCACGTCGCCGAGCAGCTCGCGCAGTTGACCGCGATTCTTCGGCAGGCGCGGATCGCCGCTAACCACGAATTGTTTGCGGAACTCGCGCGGCGTCTTTAACTGTCCAGGCTTGAGCAGCGTAATGAGGTTATATAACTCGTCAAGATTATTTTCCACAGGCGTGGCAGTCAACAACACAATATATTTGCGCTGTAACTCGTTGACAAATTTCCACGAAGCACTGTTGCGATTCTTGAGGTGATGAGCCTCGTCCAGCACGACGAGATCAAACGGGATTTGAGCAAGCCTCGCGCGATGTTCGGCGCGGCGGGCAGTGGCGAGTGAAGCGATCAGTAGCGGAAATTTTTCCCATGCTTCTGATCCAGCCGCGCGAAAATCGGCATCCGCAGTGGTGACAAAGCCTGTCAATCCAAACTTGACCGCCAGTTCTTCGCGCCACTGCTCCACCAGCGAAGCAGGTGTCACCACCATCAAACGCTGGACAATGTTGCGCGAGAGATACTCCTTGATGACCAAGCCAGCCTCGATGGTTTTGCCTAGACCGACCTCATCACAGAACATTCCGCGTCCGCGAAAACGGCGCAACATGATCTGCGCCGCGCGCATTTGATAATCGAACGGCGCGAAACTCAACTGCTCGAGGCAGATAAACTCATCAAAGCCACTCACCAACTGCGCGTGTTCCGCCCACAAACGCAGACGATACAACTCGCGGCTGGCAAATTTTCCCGTATTGATCGCGCTGAAGATAGATTCATCAACGGGGGATAGGCGAAGGTCGGGCGGTAGAGTTTTATCCATCAATCAATTTTCCGTTTCTTTCGTTTGAATCTCCGCCAACCCCAAAGTGCATTCCGTGCGATGTGCTTCGGTCTTATCGGACATATCTAGTTGTTCGATCCAGGCTTCAATATTATCAAAACCGTCGCGTTTTGCCCAGAACTCTTGCAAATAGAATTTTTTCTCGTCGTGCAGAAAATCCTGGCGCGTTTCGATTTGCCGTTGTTTGTACTTCCTGATTTCCTTTTCCGCCTGTCCCTGAGTCAAAGGAGTATGGCGGTATTGCCTGCCACAAAACGGACAATCTAACTCGATATAAACTGTGTCATACATTCCCATGTGAGCCTCTTTTTTTGAGTTGGGTGATTATACCCAACCCATTCCAATGATGAAACATGGTACAAAATCGGGAAAACACTATTGACACATGGATAACAGAGTATCAATAAGAATGTAGGACATTGACACTCTGTTATCTGTGCTGGCTACTTCCTCATCCGCAACGATTTTCGATAAGGTTTGTTACGCGTGGAGATATTTATCTCGCCTGTAATAAAATGTACCAAATATTGCTTGACATCCTTCCTGTCTTCGCATAGAGTGACCAAGAAGTAACAAAAAAAGCCCAAAAAGGGCTCAAAAATCAACTCATCGTTAGTTAGCCAAAATGTTACGCACCGCGGGTTCTATCCCCGTCGGGACCGCAGAGAGTAACAACAAAAAACCGACCTAAAAAGTCGGTTTTTTGTTGTCTTTTTGCCAATTTTAGCTTGGAAACAGGGGTGAAAAAAAGTTACGCACCGCGGGTTTCACTAGTGGGCATTTTTCAACGAACCCGCGATCATAGAACCTGCATCTCTATAGTAAAAATCCAATCTGATCGAAAACACCACACCTTATAAAACCTTAGAAAATCATTTTTGTATCATAAGTTTTGATACGACGTACTCCACTTTCCCATTTGCTTTACCTCGTAATTCAGGGCGGATGAGTTAAGTAGCCAGCACAGGGGTTTGCAAAAAATACAACGGCAGCAATTACAGCCAGCGCGACAAAAAGCGTGATGGAAATTGTCTTGCGGGATAATTTTTGTGAAAATGTTTTCTACAAGTTGGACTCCTGAAATATTTGTTGTGGGGGCACAATTTAATGGACAGCCGTAAAGAATAGATGACCTATTATGAAGACCGTGTGAAGAAAAAAACTCCGAGCCTTTGCGGGTTCGGAGTTTTCATATGGAGGATGAAAAGGTTTTTGCTCAGCCTTTATCTTTTAAATACACTATTACGCTGAATACTGTTTTCGGAGACAGGTTTATATACCTGCGGTTACAATGTGCGAAATGCCTCAGCCGCCGCCGCAATCGTTTCGTCAATGATCGTATTCGTATGCATGGTGGAGATGAACCCCGATTCAAATTGTGACGGCGCAAGAT
>CAMCQT010000178.1 GCA_945877125.1 Candidatus Brevifilum fermentans
GTAATCTCACGATCACTGGAAATATCTCTGGCAATGTCGCCATCATCGGCGGCAACCTTACGGTCTCAGGAAAAATAGACGGCGATATTGCTGTAGTCGGTGGACAGGCCGTGTTAACCAAAACCGCTGAAATCAATGGTGACATCGCAACCATCGGCGGACAAGTGGAAAAAGACCCCGATGCGAAAGTAAGCGGTGACGTTACGGACAATGCTCCGCTGGTTACCATCCCAGAAATCCCGAATATACCCAACGTGCCCAATGCGCCGAACACACCCAATGTGCCAAATATAAACGTGGATGTTAATCCACTTTGGGAAGTGGTAGGTGTGATCTGGCGCGCCCTGGCCGTTGCCGCCATTGGCATGTTGCTCACGCTTTTCCTGCAACCTCAACTGGAGCGCGTTGCAGACGCCGTGACACGTCAACCTGTGATGGCTGGAAGTTTTGGCCTGCTGGCAATTGTGGTGACTCCGCTCGCCATGTTGATTATGATCGTCACGTTGATCTTGATCCCCGTGGCCATTGTGGTCGCATTGATCGTTCCACTGGCATGGCTGTTTGGCATGGTGGCGCTTGGTCAGGAAGTAGGCGAACGCTTCACGAAAGCCATCAATCAAATTTGGGCACCCGTCCTTTCAACAGGCGTTGGCACGTTCCTGCTAGTGCTGGTCACTGGTTTCATTGGAATGATCCCCTGCCTTGGCTGGCTGCTTGCTTTCATTGTCACACTGTTCGCGATTGGCGGCGTGGCGATGACATGGTTTGGCACGCGCTCTGCGCCCGGCACGATCAGGTCTCAGCCAGTGGAAGTTCCGCCTGCCTCATAAAAACCTGTTTTCAAAATTGTTTTTCCGATAAAATAGAACCGTAAAATCTGCGTGATATAATTTGCGCCCGCCTTGGGGATTCCCCCAAGGCGGTTTTTATTTTGGAGGAAAACATGGTTACGAAGGACGAAATTCATAATACCCCCACTCACAACACCCCCCCGCCTCTGATCGAGGTTTCGGGTACACACCGCCAAATGGGACGACAGATCGGCGAAGCCGCCCGCGAACAGGTTCGACACAGCATTGCCAATGCGCGTCTTCTGATCGATGCCGCCTACAATACCCTTGAGCTCACCTGGGAGGGCGCGCAGAATCAATCGCGCAAATATCTGCCTTTTGCCGAGGAACGCTATCCGCAATATGTGGATGAAATGCGCGGCGTTGCTGAAGGCGCGAATGTGGAATTCAATGATGTCGTGACGCTAAACGCAATGGAAGCCGTCACAACCGACGCTTTGCATCTCACGCGCTGCACCAGCATGGCCGTCAATGAGGAACGCACAGCAGATGGTCACGTACTCGCCGCGCACAATGAAGATTGGATTCCCGAAGACGAGAATGACGTATTTGTCATCTCAGCCAAACCTGATAAAGAACCCCCGTTTCTTGCCATGACGTATGGCGGGCTACTGCCCAACGTGGGATTCAACGCCTATGGCATTGCCCAGCTAATAGACTCGGTCTATCCAAGCGACTCACGCGTGGGTATTCCGCGGCTTGTGGTGGCGCGTGCAGTGCTATCCTCGCGCCGTATCTCTGGCGCAATTGGACGCACAATTGTGCAGCACCGCGCTGCCGGATACAACCATCTTTTGGTTCACGAAAGCGGCGAAATATACTCCATTGAAGCGTCGGCGCGTAAGTTTGAAATCTTGTATGCGCACGATGGGTACATGGTACATACCAATCATTATGTTGACTCGCAAATGAAGCAGGTGGAAAAAGCCCCCGAAGAATTGCTTTCGTCCCGTGTGCGCTATTTCCGCGCATCGCGTTTGTTGCGTCAAAATGATAAACACTCGATCAAGAGTTTGCAAGCCATTCAACAGGATCACGTCAACATTCCAAACTCGATCTGCAACCATAATATTGCAGGGCTCGATCCGCTTGACCGCGAGAAGACCATCAACGCATTGGTGATCGACTTAACCATGCGCGAGATGCACATCGCATGGGGCAATCCCTGCGAAAACGCATATCACACGTATCATTTGAACGACTGAGAAGAAAAGGATGAAGGATGGGGGATGAAGGATGAATAAAAAGAGTCTGCTCGTTTTGAGCGGACTCTTTTTATTTTGATTTTATTTTTCGTGATACAAGTGATTCGCTTCGATATATTCATAAACAGACGGGTGCAGATAATACCGATACGATTCCCCGTTGGCAGCGCGGCGGCGGATTTCACGTGAGGCTAAATCTTGCAGAGGCGCGTCAATGAAAATGATTTTCTCCGTCAGCCCGGGGATTTTCGCTTCCAACGCAGGCATGTCGAACGGGTCGCCTGGGCGGCGCATCACGCCTATTTTGGAAACCTCAGCTACCAGATTGGCACAGAGGCGCCAGGTAGGTAAATCTCGCAGTGAATCTCCACCCAACAAAAGGATGATATCCGCATTCGGTTCCTGTTGAGCTAGAAGCCGCACGGTGTCTACGGTGTAATGCGGACCGGGGCGCTCGATCTCAAGCCGTGAAATCTCAAAAGATGGGTTGCCGGAAATCATCCACTGTAACATTTCAAGTCGCTGCGGAAGTGGGCTGATGGGCTGTTCCTGCTTGTGCGGAGGGTCTGGCGCGAGCATCCAAAGCAGGCGCGAAAGGTCAAATTGATGAACGGCTTCATCTGCAAGAATAAGATGCCCAATGTGAGGCGGGTCAAAGGTGCCGCCAAAAAGACCGATTTTTGTTCGTGACATGCGGTGAGTATATCGCAAAGTTTTATCAGTTGTTTTTATTTTCTTTACACTTCCTTTATATTGGGCGGGTATGATGTGAATATAAAAAAGGAGATTACTATGTCTACAAAAAATAAATGGTTTATCGGCGCGGGAATTGTCCTTGGTCTGCTCGTACTCTTTGCCCTGCCGTTTGCCTGGCAAACGCTGTTTCAAGCACAAGGTTTTGGCATGATGGGCGGATACCCCATGCACGATGGACTTGGCTTTTTACCCATGCGCAGCGGATTGGGATTTGGCATGTCCTTTATGTGGCTGATTCCGCTTGCCCTGCTGACGTTGATCGGTTTAAGTATTGCGGCGTTGATTAAGTATTTACGAACACCTTCTGCGTAAAAAAAAATCCACTCGCTTAAAATTGTTCGGCATGGATGCCACTTTTTTGCCTGATGAAAAAGCCCTCTTGTGAGAGGGCTTTTTCATCAGGCAAATTATTGAACGAAAGTTTGGATATCTGGTTCTTTATCGCCACACCCACTTTGGGTTGTAGCCGACAACTCCCAGATTGGTTGTCTCGCCCGTTTGCACATCCACCAGCTCCAGTTGAGATTCAAGCGGAAATGAATCCAGCAAATATAAATCGTACAAAATATATTTGCCGTCAGGCGACCAGTTCAAACTGCCGTGCAAAACGGCGGGCATATCGGTGATGACATGCGCGGCGCTGCCGTCGGAACGCATCAGCCAAATTTGGTCGCCGCGCGGAATGCTCAGGTCGCGTCGTACGACAGCGACTTGCTTCCCGTCTGGCGACCAAGCCGCGAGGATGTTTTCCATGTTTTCATCCGCGCTCAAATTGGTCAGCGTTTCATCGGCAAGGTCGTACAAAAAAAGCTGGGTGACGTATTGATTGTTTTTGATAATCACATCCCGCACCAGCATGGATTTGCTGTCTGGCGACCACTGCACCGCCGCGCCAAGCACGTTGGCAATGAGCCGACTCTCGCCGCTTTCGAGATGGTTCAAGCGGATGCCCTCAGACGTGGCGTAACTCAACCACGCGCCATTCGGCGACCAGCGCGGATTTGTGCCAGGCAGCCGCGCCTCCTGAAAGACGGGTTGCGCCGCGCCCGTCGTAACATCCAGCCACCACAAAGACGACGCGCCCGTCTCCAGCGGCATGTATTCAAAAACGACGCGCCTGCCATCGGGTGACCAAATGGGCTGACCACAATTTGCGCCCTCGCACGCGAACATCAATTTATTTTCCGCGCCGTCCAAACGCATCAGCCACAGGGCGTAGTCAAAGTTCTCAGTCTGTTCGATGTAAATCATTTGCGACTGGTCAGGCGAGAGCGCAAAATCGGTCACGCCATTTTCGGCGCTCGTTATTTTTTGCGGATTGCCTTGCTGGATATTTATGATGAAAACCTGCTTATGCTTATTTTCATCATCGTTGAGATAAACGACCCTTGCCCCGCTCAAACTTGATTCGGCTTTCTGTGAGTTTGAGCCACTTCCAATCTTTGCCGCTGCGCCATAGGTCAGCCCGAATCCCAACAGCAGCACAATCAACGCGCTGACCACTGGCATGAACGGCGCGATTCTGTTGAACGCATCCATGCGCTTGAACAGGCGTCCGCTGCTGACCATCAACAAGCCGATGGTAATTAAAATCACAGCCAGCCCGATACTGAACGAAATAATTAATGCCAGCCCCAAAAAGATTTTGTTGATGGCAATTGCAACCAGCAAAATCGCAATCGCATCGGGGCACGGCACAAGCCCGCCGCTGATTCCAAGTGTGATGAGCGAACGCCAACTCAACGCCGCCAGCGGATTTCCCCGCGAAGCGTGCGGCATTCTTGGGATGCTCCCATCGTGTTTGTGACTCGGCGCGTCTTCTGCGATGGGCTGGTTGATGACCAGTCGTTTTTTGCCGTCTTCCATTTCAATTTCTGTCGCGGGCGGTTGAAGTTGATTCCGCTGGCGGTTGATCCGCCACTCGCGCAAGCGCGAAATCAACAGCCCGCCGCCGAGGAAAACAATCATCAAACCTGAGAAAATTTCAAGCGCGGGGATAATACTGGTCGGCAGAATATATTGCGAAGCCGCAAGCGTAATCATGCCAATCAAAAAGACCGAGCCTGTGTGAGTCAACGTGACCACGCTGCCGAGCACGACCGCGTGCCAAGCCGTACCCTGCGACCCGACCAGATACGCCGCAACGATGGTTTTGCCGTGACCTGGAGTCAGCGCGTGCAATGCACCCAACGCCAGCGAAATGCCAAGCGCAAACGCATAAAACGAAACCGAAAATTCGTCGTTGCGGACAAGGTCAAGCAGAATTTCCTGCGGCGTTCTTTTGGCGAGTTCGGGCACAACCTGTTCGGCGGTGGTGGTGACGACATCCTTTTGCTGTCCCGCTGGCAGGGATGGCGACCCGCTGTCCCAGTTTGCCAGCAATTTACTTGAGTCAGCCGCAGAGGCGCGGTCTTGCACAAGGTCAATTTCGATTGAGTTATTTTTTTGAGCGGGGAATAAAAATGCCGTGTCTTCCGTTGCCGAAAGATAAAACCAATTGATGGATGTCTTCGGTTCCATGCCATTTTTTAGAACAAGCCGCCACGCGCCCTCTGGCAATTCAGCCGACAGGTTGAACGTGATGAATTCTTCGCCTGCCTGAAATTTGGTCAAGTCGGCGGGCATTTGCGCAGAATCCATCCGCAGAGACAAAGGCTGGTCGTCGAGCGAGGCAGTCATCAGCGGGGCGCGGGCGCGTCCCCATTCATCTGCTTCCTGCGGACTGAGACTCCCATCCTGATTTGCGTCCGCTTCGTACCACAAATAAGATGTGAGCATGGGACCCGGTTTGATATCCCATTTGATTTGCAATTCCCTTTGCGAAAAGGTCACATAAATTGTGTGGGCGTACACATCCGCCGGGTGCGCCGCCGCTTGCGCAGGCATGGAAAATAAAATAATAAAGGGGAGCAGGATGAAAAAAATTCTTTTTTGCACGGGAAGATTATAACTAACTCCGCGCGGGAGTGAACCCCCGCGCTCAACAACGAAGCCTGCTTCGCAAACTTAAGCCGCCGCAGGCGGCTTCGTAAATGAGCGCTGACGTTTACGTCAGCGCGGACAACGGCATGTTGAGCAGTTACGAAAGATAACTATCACCTAGAAATGGCGGGTTGAAAACCCACCCCACAGAAAATTTTTACGGAAGCCAATGCGGCATGAGTCCTTCGGCAAGAATCAGCGGCTCGGTGAAACCCGATTGCCATAAACCAATTTCAGGGTTGAGCTTGCCTTTCAATTTGAATTGCTGAAAAATCAACGCCTTGCCGTACAAATCCCAGCGCGGAGAATTGTAGGTGTAGCCCTCCTGATCGGCGATGATGATGCCATCAAGAATGCCTGGGTCGAAAAGCCAGAAGACCTGCGCGGGTTGATCGTCGCTGATGCGGAAACCCAAAATAATAGACTCTTCAACGGGCGACCATGCCAGCGAATAATACGCATAATCATGATCGTCGTTGTCGCCGAGCAGAGTGGTGGTGTCGTTCAGCGGCAGGTCGGCAAGACGCACACGCGTGATCAAGCCGTTTTCACTTTGCTGAATATCGGTGAAGATTAATTTTGTACTATCG
>CAMCQT010000179.1 GCA_945877125.1 Candidatus Brevifilum fermentans
AAAAGGGATTGTTGGTGAGCGAAGACGAGCAGGGCGGACTGTGGCCGTTTATGAAACCCAAAAAAGAAGAATGAAAAATATTCGCGACGAAAAATGAAAAATGTTGCAGAATTCGGTGAGACGGTGTGCTACGCTGTTACAAGTTAATGAAATTAACTTGCCATTGCGCATCGTCCCGCAGTGAATTTCAAGCAGGTTTGAATTAGGGGAACCTGCGGGACATTTTTTATATAATGAAAAAATAAGCCGAAACATATTACAGGGAGCAAACATGAGCGGAATGAATAAAGCGGAACGACTGACGGAACTGAAACGGCGTTACATTCAACGCGCTTATTCGGATATTGAATTAGCGAAATTATTAGATGAGCGGCGGGAAACCATCTTTCGCGATCGAAAAGAGTTGAGTGATGAGGGATACCCATTCGTTCAGGATGAGGAGAAGCGGTGGAAAATTGACCGCACAAAATTGCTCTCGGAGATCAAGGTCAATTTGCATGAGGCACTGACCCTCTATCTTGCCGCACGCAAGACATCACGTCAGACCCGTTTTCATCATCCACATGCCGCAAACGCTGTGGAAAAACTTGCGGCGACCTTGCGCCAGCCGATGACCGAGAAATTACTCAAAGCGGCAGACGCAGTATTGAAACAGGAAAAAGACTCTGATCGGATCAAGATTATTGAAATTCTTGCGCAGGCATGGGTGGAGCAAAGAAAAGTCCGTATTGAATATCAGCCGTTGGGCATGGATGGGTTAACACGGCACACAATTAGTATTTATCTTATTGAGCCATCCAATTGGAGCGACAGCGTTTACGCCATTGCGTTGAGTGATTTCAACGACAGGATCGTGCCTTTCAAGATCGAGCGAATTAAGACCGCTGTTCTTTCAGGCGAAGAGTTTGAGATCCCTGCGGACTTTAATGAACAAGTATTGCTCAAACATGCCTGGGGTATTTGGGTTGGTGACAAAGAACCTGTCACAGTGAAATTGCGCTTCAACAAAGAGGCGACTCGCCGTGTGAAAGAAAGCATCTGGCATCCGCTTGAAAAAAGGGATGATACCGAAGACGGCGGATGTATCTGGAGCGTGGAAGTTGCAGAGCCACGCGAGATGCTCCCCTGGGTGCGCGGCTGGGGCGCAGATTGCGAAGTGCTGGAGCCGGAGAATTTGAGAAAGTTGCTGATGCGCGAAGCGCAGGAGTTGGCAGAACTGTATAAGTTGGTGGAAACACAAGCGCAACAAATAATGTATTACGGTCATTCAAGAAAAGATAAGGATAAATCTGAATGGCAGCTCTTGAAAAAGCATCTACTCAACACAGCGAATTTGGCTGAAAAATTTGGCGCGGATGCGGGCATCGCCGAATTGGCGCGAACAGCAGCGTTACTGCACGATATTGGGAAATATTCCAAAGCATTTCAGGCGCGGCTGGACGGTTCGCCTCATAAAGTAGATCATGCCACTGCGGGAGCAAGAATCGCAATTGAACTATTCAACAAAACTGATGTTGAAAAATGGCTTGCCACCATGCTTGCTTATTGCATTGCAGGACATCATAGCGGACTTCCAAATTATGGAGACAGCAGCGATGTGGATGGCGACGGAACTTTGTTAGCGCGTGTTGAAAAGAAAAAACTGGAAGATTTCAGCGCCTATAAAACTGAATTTGACGCTACTGCTTTAATTTTGCCTTCAAAGTTAAGCATTCGTATGCAAAACAAAAACGAAGGCTTTTCTCTGGCATTCTTTACGCGCATGTTGTATTCGGCTTTAGTGGATGCGGACTTTCAAGAAACCGAATCCTATATGAAAGATGATGTAAAGCCGCGTGGAGAACACGATAATATCGAAGACTTGAACAAAAAATTCAACGCCTTCTTGCAGAGATTTGATAATCCCAAAAGTGAAATTAATAAAAAGCGGACTGAGACATTGAAAGCTTGCGTAGAAAAATCCTCTGATAAGCAGGGCTTTTACACACTCACCGTTCCGACAGGTGGCGGCAAAACGCTGGCTTCAATGGCATTTGCATTGAACCATGCCGCAGTTCATGGGTTGAAAAGGATTATTTATGTTATTCCGTTTACGAGCATCATTGAGCAAAACGCCGCTGTATTCAAAGACTGCCTGGGCGGGGGAAATATTCTTGAACATCATTCCAACTTCGATTGGAGCCATAAGCGAGGCGCTGAACTTGCTGACGATGAGACAAACAATGTCCTGGATAAACTAAAACTGGCTTCGGAGAATTGGGATATCCCGATCGTGGTCACAACCAATGTGCAATTCTTTGAATCATTGTTCGCTAACAAATCATCACGCTGCCGCAAACTGCATAACATTGCCAAGAGCGTAATTATTTTTGACGAAGCGCAAATGCTGCCGCGTGAATATTTAGACCCCTGCATGCTGGCAGTGAAAGAATTGGTACAGAACTATGGAGCAAGCACGGTCTTTTGTACCGCCACACAACCTTCCTTGGGAGAGCGTTTACCCGATGTAGAGTTTACAGAATTAGCCCCCGACCCGCAGTCACTATTTGATTTTTACAAACGGGTGCAGATAAAGAACATTGGCAAAATTCCAGATACTGAATTACTTGAGAAGATAAACGCCCATAAGCAGGCATTATGTATTGTCAACACACGCAAACATGCTAAAGGTTTATTTGATCAACTTACAGGCGATGGGTGTTTTCATCTTTCCACATTGATGTGCCCAACACACCGCAAAGAAATTTTGACAACAATTCGGGAATTGCTCAAATCTGGTCAACCTTGTCGCGTCATTTCAACACAAGTTATGGAAGCAGGTATTGACGTAGATTTCCCTGTAGGTTATCGCGCTCTTGCAGGATTGGATTCGATCATTCAGGCGGCGGGACGTGTAAATCGGGAAGCAAAAAACGCCAATGGCGATATGTTTGTCTTTGACCCAGAGACTCCTTTTATTAAGAAAACACCAATTTTTATAAAGCAAGGCGCGAGTGTAGCGATAAATATTCTGCGTGATTTTAGTGATGATCCTGCTTCTGTTCAGGCAATCGATACTTATTTCAAGATGCTCAATAACCTTCAAGATAAAAACGCATTTGATGTAAAAAAGATTTTGTCATATTTCAAAAATACTGGCGAATTGGATTTTGACTTCAAAAAAGCAGCGGAAGAATTCAGCTTGATCGAAAACAATACTGTAGCCGTTGTTATTCCATACAATGATGAAGTAAAGAAATTACTTGAACAAGCACGCTATCATCCTTTTCCGTTCAAGTTTGCAAGGCAGCTACAAATGTACACCGTCAATATCTACGAGAATGAGTTCAAAAAACTTCAAAGTAAAGGAGTGATTGAAACCTATAACGAAACCTACGAAGTACTTACCAACTCAGATTTCTACAACGAACAGACGGGTCTCATCCTGCCTGCGGACGCGGGCGGCGACGCCCTATTCTTTGACTAATCAAAAAGGAGGTTCTTTTTATGGGATACGGAATCAAGATTCGAGTAAGCGGCGATTACGCCCTGTTCACCCGTCCCGAAATGAAGGTGGAGCGTGTCAGTTATGACATCATCACGCCATCGGCGGCACGTGGAATCATTGAAGCAGTGTACTGGAAGCCTGCCATTCGCTGGGTGATAGACAAAATCCATGTGTTGAAAGAAATTGAATTCACCAATATTCGGCGCAATGAGGTGAGCGAGAAAGCCTCTGAAAGCGAGGCGCGGCGCAGGATGAATGGCACAACTACTGAGCCGATGTACCTGTCTGCTGTAGACAATCGCCAGCAACGTGCCGCCCTTGTGTTGAAAAACGTGGATTACATCATCGAAGCCCATTTTGACATGACCGATAAAGCAGGCGAAGAAGATACGAAGGAAAAGCATTACAACATTGCTCTCCGCCGTCTTCGCAAGGGACAGCAATTTCACGCGCCGTGTTTGGGAACGCGTGAGTTCGGCGCAAAAGTAGAACTAATTGAAGATGGCACAGAAATTCCACAAAGCCCGCTTGGAGATTTTGAATTGGGCTGGATGTTGTACGACTTGGACTTTTCAGACTCGGAAGATATCAAGCCAAAATTCTTCAAAGCCTCACTGAAAAATGGTGTGCTGGATTTGGAAAATTTGGAGGTACGACAATGATTCTCCAAGCATTGACTCGTTACTACGATATTTTGTCAGCCGAAGCAAATGAAAGCGAAGATAGTAACATTGCTCAACCAGGGTATAGCGTTGCAAATGTAAGTTACGCACTCAATCTCTCTACACAAGGAGATTTACTTGATATTTTTCCGCTTTCACAACAGGTTCAACGTGGCAAGAAAATGGTTGATAAACCATTAAGTATGATTGTCCCAGAACAGGCGGGGCGTTCAGGAAGGACACCACCAGCCTATTTCCTGTGCGATAACAACGCGTATATTTTAGGTATTTCGGTTGAGGATGAAGACAAGCCTGAATATAGCCAACAACGATTAGAAGCCTTCCGTGCCTATAACAAAGAAATTCTTTCTGGAATCAACTGTATTGAAGCGAAAGCAGTAATTGCTTTTCTTGACAAATACGAACCAGTTACAGAAAGAAAGAATCCAGTCATTGCTAAATTTTTAGATGATATTCTCAAGATTGGAAAAGCAAATTTTGTTTTTATGGTTGACGGTAAATATGTTCATAAAAACGCAGAAATACGTCAAGTATGGGAAGCCCGTAATCAATTAAGTGAAGATAGTTATATTGGGCAATGTCTCATAACTGGAGAAATCGCGCCAATTGCGCGCATTCATGATATTAAGATAAAAGGTATTGCCCCTTATCATGGTGGGGTTGCGTTGGTTGGTTTTAATGACCGTGCTTACGAGTCTTATAACCGTACTAATGGTCAGGGTTTGAACTCTCCAGTTAGCAAAAAGGCGATGTTGGCGTATTCAAAGGCTTTAAACCATCTACTTTCTGATGCAAACGAAAATAAAAAGATCGTCATCGGCGACACAACTGTTGTTTATTGGGCAGAAGGAAACAACAAAGCGTGCGCGTCATTGTTTGCGGGATTAACTGAAATGGATTTTGAAGAGCCTGCTTCAGACTTACCAGAAGGTGCGCCAATAAGAGACCAAAAAGGTGAAAAACTATTAAGAAATATCGCTGAAAAGGTAAAGCGCGGAGAAAAACTAGACGAGAAAGGACTACTCAAAGAAATAGATTGGAATACGCGCTTTTATGTGCTTGGGCTTGAAGCGCCAAATCGTGGGCGTGCATCTATTCGGTTTTTTTACAGTGACCCGTTTATAAAATTTGTGCGGCGCATTGGCGAACATTATTCCGATTTACAGTTAGACAAATCCGAAAAACCCATTAAATTACGTTGGATTTTGAATGAAACTGTATCTAAAAAAGCAAGGGAACAAAAAATCGCACCGCTTTTAACAGGAGCGCTTTTTACTTCCATGCTTACCAACTCCCCATACCCTGCGGCATTGTATAACGCCATCATGATTCGCGTTCGTGCAGATATGGATGATGAAGATAACCAAATACAAAAAATCAGCTATGTTCGCGCTGCTGTAATCAAGGCGTATCTTAAACGTAAACATCGCCACCAATCTCAAAATCCCATTCAGGAGGTACTTGTTATGTCGCTCAATGAGAAATCTGCTTATCCAGCCTATGTGCTGGGTCGCCTATTTGCCGTACTTGAAAGCGCACAAATAGAAGCCGCAAAGCCAGAGAAGTTAAATTCAACAATCAAGGATCGCTATTTTGGCTCGGCTTGTGCTTCACCTGCTACTGTGTTTCCCATTTTGTTGAGACTTTCACAACATCACATATCAAAAATAGATAAATATGGAAACGACCGTCGTATACAAACAATTTTGAACCTATTGGATTTTGAGAAAAACCCAATTCCAAGTCATCTCACGCTTGACGATCAAGGTGTTTTTGTCTTGGGCTACTACCACCAGCGCGCCGATTTTTACATATCCAAAGCAGACAGAATCTCTGCTGAATCAACTTTATCTGAAACCGAATAACCCAAAGGAGAATTAAACAATGACCACCCCAATCAAAAACCGCTATGAATTTGTCCTGCTCTATGATGTGGAAAACGGCAATCCTAATGGTGACCCCGACGCAGGCAACATGCCGCGCATTGACCCCGAAACTGGCTACGGAATTGTGACCGATGTGTGCCTTAAGCGCAAAGTCCGCAATTATGTTTTTTATATAATAAAAGGAGCCCACCTGGGCGAAAAATTATTATCGAAAAGGAGCCCACCCCATAGTGTATTTTCGGTACGATGAGAGCCGGAGGTACAAAGGAG
>CAMCQT010000180.1 GCA_945877125.1 Candidatus Brevifilum fermentans
CCCAGATTTTGACCGCCTCGATGCTCTCCTGCATAAAATTTTAGATATGGGAATTGAAGTGAAAGACCTGACCAGCGGATTGATAGACTTCGTCGCTTTGCACGATGGCAGGGAAGTGTACCTGTGTTGGAAATACGACGAAGACAGCATCCAGTTTTGGCACGAGATCGACGCAGGTTTTTCCGGTCGTCAGTTTATAGACTGGGAATAACACGCTGCCCGCGTCATCTTTGGCAAAGGCTATTTGAAAAGTCGCAAGCGCACGCACTTCACATTCATCAAAAAAAGCAAAACCTATTCACAGATTTGGTTTAAGAAAATCTGTGTAATCTGTGGATAAATCTTCCCAAGGAACATAAATGAAAAAAGGAATTCTATACGGCGTTGGCGCCTACGTGTTTTGGGGCTTCTTTCCCATCTACTGGAAACTTCTGCATCATGTCCCTGCCATTCAGGTAATTGGGCATCGCATTATTTGGTCATTCCTTCTCTTGATCGTGGTCATCTTCCTGACCAAACAATGGACTGAATTTCGCGCAACTATAAATTTCAAAATTCTGCGTGTTTATACGATTGCCGCTCTCCTTGTGGGCGTCAACTGGCTTGTTTATGTTTGGGCTGTCAATGCCGGTTTTATTGTTGAAACCAGCCTTGGTTATTTCATCAACCCGTTGTTGAGCGTATTGTTGGGCGTCATCTTCTTCAAGGAAAAACTGCGTACCGCGCAGTGGATTCCTGTCGTGCTCGCCGCGCTCGGCGTGGCTTATCTCACCTATGTTTATGGACGCCTGCCTTATATTGCGCTCACCCTGGCTTTTTCATTTGGTTTGTATGGGCTGGTCAAAAAACTTTCGCCGCTCGGCTCGCTTTACGGGCTGACCATTGAAACGGGCATTCTTTTTATTCCAGCGTTCGGTTATCTTATTTTTACTGAAATCAACAGCAGCGCCGCGTTTCTTCATACGGGCATCACCTCAGACCTGCTCATGGTGGGCGCGGGACTTGTGACCACCATTCCCCTGCTCATGTTTGCATCTGCGGTGCGTTCTGTTCCGCTTTGGGTGGCGGGCTTGCTTCAATATATTACGCCAACGATTCAATTTCTAATTGGTATATTAATTTACAAGGAGCCATTCAGCCATAATCAATTGATCGGCTTTGGACTGGTCTGGATTGCGCTGGTTATTTTTCTCGTGGAAAACTATCTTGCCAACCGCGTGCCGGTTGAGCCGCTGCCAGAAATGGGGGAGGGATAACTCTTTTGGATGGGTCTGCGCCCAAACATTTGACAACTCTATCGGCAGCTTTCCACGCTGTGAGCGGGTGACTGCTTCGACGGAGTTTTTATCAATGCCGAGGCGGAGTCGAATTTCCCTCGAAGCGTACCAAACTAAAGGTTAAGTCTGATGCGCGGTTTACATCCCATGTGATTTCTGTGGATAGGTATCAAATCTCATCAACTTTGGGATAAAATTATCAGCGGATATAAAAAATTGCTAAAGCGAGGTGTTGCGATGGTGAACAAGAAAAAAGGTGTCATTGGTATTCTAACTGGGGGCGGCGATGTGCCGGGGTTAAATCCTGCTATTCGCGCAGTGACGATCCGTGCTTTGCGTGAAGGTTATCAGGTCATTGGTATCCGCCGCGGATGGGCGGGGCTGGTGGACATCATCCGTGAAAAGGATGCGGACAACAGCAATAACTTTCAAATCCTGACAGAAGAGATCGTCAATCGCGCGGGTCGCACAGGTGGTACGTTCCTGCACACCTCACGCACAAATCCGGCGAAGGTCAAGAAGGAATCTGTCCCTGTGCATTTGCAGGACAAGTATACCGAAGAGAAAAACGACCTGACCCCTGAAGTGCTCAAGAATCTTGCTTTTCTTGGCATCGATTACATGATCCCCATCGGCGGCGACGATACGCTTAGTTATGGTGTGCGTCTCTATCAGGAAGGTTTCAAAGTTGTCGCCATCCCCAAGACCATGGATAACGATGTGCCCGGCACAGATTATTGCATTGGGTTTAGTACCTGCGTCACCCGCACCATTTCGTTAACCAACAGTTTGCGTACCATTGCGGGTTCGCATGAACGCTTTTTGGTGCTTGAAGTGTTTGGGCGTTACGCCGGTTTTTCGGCCATGATCCCCACCATGGCTGGAGCCGCAAACCGCTGTGTGATTCCTGAGTTCAAATTTAATATAGATCACCTGACCGAATTGATGGTTAAAGATCGTATTGCCAACCCCAGCCATTATTCTGTGCTGCTGATTTCAGAAGGGGCAATGTATGAAGGCGGCGAAATGATTTTCAAAGACCGCTCCACTGATGCGTACGGTCACGCCAAACTGGGCGGCATCGGTGATCTGGTCTCGGAACGCATCAAGGAAATCTCGCCGAAATATAATAACGGCAAGACGGTGGATGTTATCAACCAGAAACTTGGCTACATGGTGCGCGGCGGTGATCCGGATGCGATTGACTCAATTGTTCCCATGGCGTTTGGCAACCTCGCGCTCGACCTGGTTCTGGGTGGCATCCACGGCAGGCTGGTGGTCTTGAAGAATGGCCGCTACGACAATATGCCCCTGGATATTTTGACCTCAAGTAAAAAACTTGTGGATGTAAACCGCTTCTATGAAACTGAGCGCTACCGTCCAAAATACGAAAACTTTGAGATGAAGCCGCTCTTCATCATGACCAGCGAGGTATAGTCGTTAGTTAGAATATTATTGGTTTCATTATGATGTCGTTGCGAGGAGGGCACTTGCTCTTTCCGACGAAGCAATCTCCCCGTTATTAGGAGGCTGCTTCGGCAAGATCAAGAGCGCCTCGCAGCGACATTGTTTATTAAGTTTAGCTACCCAAATTTTAGTAATACGGAGAGTACCAAATGAATTTTGCAATGTGGAAGAAAGCGTTAAACGTAATCCCCGAAGTTTCAAAAGAAGAATGGGATGGACTGGATATCATCTCACGCTGGTTGATCTCGACCCGCGCCGCGGTTCTGGTGATGACCTTTATCTCCGCTGCGCTCGCGGGGCTTTTTGCCTGGCGCGATGGTTCGTTTAGTTTTGTCCCGTGGATCGCTCTGGTCTTCGGACTCATCATGGCTCATGCCAGCAACAACATCTTCAACGATTACACTGATTTTGTGCGCGGCGTGGACAAGGACAATTACTACCGCACCATGTATGGCGCGCAACCCATCGCCTCGGGGCTGATGACCAAACGCGAGCATCTGACCTATTTTGCGGTGACGGGTTTCCTCGCGTTGGTTGCGGGGCTGTACCTGATCTTCATCAACGCCAACGACCCGACGATCTGGATTCTGCTTGCGGCGGGTGCGTTCTTCGTTTTGTTCTACACCTGGCCGCTCAAAGGACTCGGACTCGGCGAAGTTGCCGTGCTGTTGGTTTGGGGTCCGCTGATGATCGGCGGTGGATATTACGTGCTGACCCATCAATGGAACTGGTCGGTTGCCATTGCCAGCCTGCCGTATGTGCTGGGCGTGACCACGGTCATCTTCGGCAAGCATATTGATAAGATCAGCGTGGACACCGCCAAGAATATCCATACTCTGCCTGTGGTCATCGGCGAGAAAGCCGCACGCTACGCAGTAATGGCGATGATGGTTCTGCCGTATTTCTTCACCGGCTATCTGATCCTCGCCAAGTTTTTCACGCCCGTCATGTTGATCGTTCTCTTTGCCCTGCCCGCCCTGCGCGAAAGTCTTCCGCCTTTGATGAAGCCCAAACCTGAAACCCGTCCCGAAGGCTTCCCCGACGGGCAAGGTGGGTGGCCGCTCTACTTCGCGCCGATTGCCTTCCGCAACAACCGCTCCTTTGGCTCGCTCTTCATGTTGGGATTGTTGATTGATGTAGCCCTGAGAATTTTCCTGCCGACTTTTTGGCGATAACTTTTAACCTAAACTTCGGAAGTCTCAAAGACTTCCGAAGTTTGGGAAAAAGCGGTGGGGAAAATCGGGTAAGATAAAGACGGAATATCAATTTTGATGACCAAAATGGCACTTGGAGGAAATATGAGACCACAAACCGCCCTGTTCATTTTATTTGCTCTGTTGCTAGCCGCCTGCGGATCAGCTACGCCCGCCCCACAGGTGACAGTCATCTCTGAGATGACTGTCACCTCAATCCCCACTGCAACCGTGACCCTCACCCCCAGCGCGACCGCTACCGCGACCCCTGATGCGCCGGCGGAAGTTGATCTGTCGATGATTGAGGGGATGGTATTTGATCAAGGGTCATACATATACACTGATAAATCGGGAAAGAAGTGGATTTTTGGCGAAGGGTCAAGTGTTGTAGAAAATGAAGATAGTGTTACCGTTGGTTATGCAAAGATTGATTTAGCAACTAAATTGGTAACTCCTGCGGTGGTGGATGTGCCGCGTACCATGTCTGAAGTTTATGAACTTCCGACAATGGTGATAACTGAAGGGTCTCCAAATGAAGATGAAATGTGGCAGACAGTGAGAGACATAGTAATGAGTGAACTATCTGGTAGTGATAAATTTGATCCGAAGGTAGTTTTTGAAGGGATTAAAGTAGATGATTATTTAGTTAAAACGCCGACAGTAGACGTTACTCCAAATAAATGGGTTATTGAGAATTTTCCAGATGAAAAATATCAATTTGTTTCCTTAATTCCTAGTTCGCCTGCCCGCCTTAGAGACGGTGCGTACGATGATAGTTTTTATTATAAACACAGTAATGCTAGACCTCTGAAAGTAGTGTCTAAAGCGGGATTGGTAAGGATTGTGGTGCATAGAGGAGGGGGTAGTGACATGGATGTAATTGCGTTGCCTGTGCTTGCTGTTAATCCTGACAAAACCCTGGTGAAAGGAGTAGCATTAACACAAACTGATGAGTTAAACACGATGTTAGATTATTTTGATCCAAATAAAGAAATGTATTTGGACCCAAATAAAATTTATTGGGGAAACCCAACTTTGTCAGAAAAAATTGAACTCATAGTTGCATCAAATCCTGAACTGAGAGAGTTTGTTTCTGAATTGAATGCTCAGTATTTGACGCCAGAGTTAATTGAAGAACTAAGGCAAAAAAGAGAATTGCCTCAGGAGTTACTTTCAAATACCTTTTTAGATTTGATATACAGTTATGATCATCCTTAGTTGAGCGAGTTGGGTTTGCGATTCCCGCCCTGCGCGAAAGCCTTCCGCAACAACCGCTCCTTTGGCTCGCTCTTCATGCTAGGCTTGCTGCTGGACGTTGCCCTGAGAATTTCCCTGCCAACCTTTTGCGATAAATCTCCAACCAAACTTCGGAAGTCCCAAGGACTTCCGAAGTTTTTTGTCGGATGGAGCCTGAGTGTGCATTCCTGCACAAAACAGTTGTATAATCCCAAAAGGCAGTTTTATTTTGCGGCATTTGTCGTAATTCACTAAATCCAATTTTTATAAAGGAGAGAACATGCACATTAATTTTGCCATGTGGCGCAAAGCCTCATGGGAACTCATCAAGATGGACGACAAGAAAGAGTGGGAAGCTCTCGATGTCGTCTCCAAGTGGCTGATTGCCACGCGCTCCGCAGTGACCACTGTCACCATTTACTCTGGCATCATTGCGGGCTTCCTTGCCTGGCGTGACGATTATTTTTCCTGGCTCCCGTGGCTTATTGTGACGCTTGGCTTGTTCATTGCGCACGGCACAAATAACCTGCTCAACGACTACACCGATTTCTCGCGCGGCGTGGACAATGATAATTACTTCCGCACGCAGTACGGCGTGCATCCGCTGGTGCAAAAATTCTGGACGACGAATATTCAGATCAAGTGGTTTGTTGTCAGCGGTGTGCTTGCCACGCTTTCGGGAATCTTTGCATTGTTTTACACGAACTTCAACCCGTATATCATTGGCGTGTTTGCCTTGGGTGCGGTCGTTCTGCTTTTCTACACCTGGCCTTTCAAATATTGGGGCATCGGTGAATTGTCCATCTTCCTGATTTGGGGACCGATCATGATTGCAAGCGTGTACGTTGTGCTGGCGCTCGGTGCGGGCGGCGACATCTCCAACGTCTTCAAGGTTGCGCTTGCTGGCGTGCCTTTCGGCTTGGGCGTTGCCAGCATTAACATCGGTAAGCACATCGACAAAATGGACGACGACAAGAAGAAGGGCGTCGGTACTTTCCCCGTGCGCGTGGGGCAGACCTTTGCCCGTTATGTAAATATCCTTTC
>CAMCQT010000181.1 GCA_945877125.1 Candidatus Brevifilum fermentans
CAAAACCTTTAACGCGAATTTTGCGAATGGGGCGAATGGCGCGAAAAAATTCGTATTATTCGCTCAATTTGTGTAATTCGCGTTAAGTTTTTGGCTCTTTGAAAGCACCAAGTATTCAGCCTGCACACTCTTTACATATGAGCCAAAATTTTTTATATTTCACTTGCTTCACATGAAATATTTTCGAGTAAATATTAAACACAAAGCCCCTGAAAGTCTCACAACTCTCAGGGGCTTTTCTTAATCACCTAATTCACTAAATCACAATACTAACCAACCGCCCCTTGGCTACGATCACCTTCCTCACCTCTTTGCCTTCCAGGAACTTGATCACGCCCGCCGAAGCCAGCGCCGCGGATTTGATCTCGTCCTCGGTCGCCTCGGCGGGGACAACGATTCGGTCACGCACCTTACCGTTGATCTGGACAGGCAATTCGATTGAGTCTTCCTTGGTGGCGGCTTCGTCCACTGCGGGCCATAGCTGTGTGTGGACAGAATACGGCTTGCCCAAATATGCCCACAGTTCCTCGGCGATGTGCGGTGTGACGGGAGCCATCATCTTCACATAGATTTCCAGGGCTTCCTTCCACTCGTCACTGCCAGCCGCACCAGCTTCACGCGCCTTGTACATTTCATTCATCAATTCCATCAACGAAGAAATGATCGTGTTGAATTCAAAGTTCTCAAAATCACGTGTCACCTTGCGTAATGTCTGGTGAACCTTGCGGCGCAAATTCTTCCGCACCTCATCCGTTCCCATCCGTGAATCCGTTACAGAGTCCGTTGGAGAGTCAGTAAACAATGTCCACACCCGCTTCACCCAGCGCACGGCTCCCTCAATGCCTTGCGAGTCCCACGGCGCGCCCATCTCCCAACGCGCAAAGAACATGATGTAGGCGCGCACACTGTCCGCGCCGTATTTATTCACCAGAATATCGGGCGCGATCACATTGCCCTTGCTCTTCGACATCTTGTCGCCGTCTTCGCCCAGCACCATACCCTGGTTGCGGAGTTGCGTCATCGGCTCGTTGCCTTTGACAATGCCCGCGTCACGCAGTGCCTTGTGGAAAAACCTCGTGTACAGCAAATGCATGGTGGCGTGTTCAATGCCGCCCGTGTACGTGTCAACAGGCATCCAGTAATCGTACTCGGCAGGGTCAAACGGACCCAGATCATATTTCGGCGACAGGTAACGCAGGTGATACCACGATGAGCACATGAAGGTATCCATCGTGTCTGTCTCGCGGATTGCTGCTCCGCCGCAAACGGGGCAGGTGGTGTGCTTCCAGGTTGGGTGCAGTTTCAACGGGCTTTCGCCAGTCGGACGCCACTCCACATCTTCGGGCAGTAGCACGGGCAGTTGGTCATCGGGCACGGGATTCCAACCATGAATTTCACACTTGACCATCGGGATCGGCGCCCCCCAATAACGCTGGCGGCTGATCAGCCAATCGCGATAGCGATAGTTCACCGATTCCCTGCCAATGCCTTTTTCGCCGAGCCAATCCAACACAGCCGCAATGCTCGGATTCTTTCTTCCCTTTTCAGTGTTGACTTTTGTCCCGTTCAACATGCCTGAATTGACCATCACACCTGAACCAATGAAAGCGGCTTCCATCGTCGTTCCATCCGCTTCGCTCTGCCCCTCGGGCTGGATCACTGGAATAATGGGCAGGTCATACTTTTTGGCAAAAGCAAAATCGCGCTCGTCGTGCGCGGGCACAGCCATGATCGCGCCCGTGCCGTAAGACATCATCACATAATCCGCAATCCAAATTGGGATGCGTTCCTGATTAACAGGGTTGATGGCATACGCGCCCGTGAACACGCCAGTCTTTTCCTTATCCATTGCGCCGCGTTGAATTTCCGTTTGACGCGCGGCTTGCGCTTTGTAATCTTCAACCGCTTGTTTGTTTTCAGGCGTGGTGATTTTTTCCACCAACGGATGCTCTGGCGAGAACACCATGAACGTCGCACCCCACAACGTATCAGGACGGGTGGTAAAGACACTGATTACTGGTGACTGATCACTGACCACTGAAAACTGCACTTCTGCGCCTTCTGAGCGGTCAATCCAATTCGTCTGCAAAGTCTTGACAGTTTGCGGCCAATCAATGCCGTCGAAGTTCAACAGTTCATCAGCGTACTTGGTGGACTTGAAGAACCACTGATCCAAATCCTTTTTGATGACAGGCGTGCCGCAGCGTTCGCAATGACGGTCATCGCCCCAGACCTGCTCGCGCGCCAGAGTTGTGTTGCAGTTCGGGCACCAATCCACGGCAGACATTTTGCGATAGGCCAGTCCGGCTTTGTACAACTGAATGAAGAACCATTCAGTCCATTTGTAATATGCGGGGTCAGCCGAAACCGCCTCACGCTCCCAATCGAACATCGCGCCCATCGAACGCATCTGCGTCCGCATCCGCGCAATGTTTTGGAATGTGCGCTTCATCGGGTGAATGCCATCTTTGATGGCCGCATTTTCGGCGGGCAGACCAAACGCATCGAAGCCCATCGGGAACAACACGTTGTAGCCTTTCATCCGCATGTAACGCGCGCGCGCATCAGACGGAGTCATCGCGTACCAGTGACCAATGTGCAAATCTCCGCTGGGATAGGGCAGCATGGTCAGCGCATAATATTTCTGCTTGCTGTGATCAATCACCGAACGGTACAACTGATCCGCTTCCCATTTATCCTGCCACTTCTTTTCAATGGACCCCGGATTATAGGATTTATCCTGGCGCGGCCTTTCCTCTGAAGCAGGAATCTCTTTTACAGGGACAGGCGTAATCGCCTTTGCCTTTTCTTCCGAAGGAACAGGCACAACCGCTTTGACAAGTTTGGGCGCAACCACCACAGCCGCCATTTTTTCAGGAACTACTTGAATCGCCTTGGTCTTCGGCGCAGCTTTCTTCGCCTTGACCGTAGCTTTTGCGGCGACAGGTTTCTTTCCCTTCGAAGATGCGGCAACAGCCTTCACCGCTTTTTTCGGTGCAACTACTTTCTTCACAACCACCTTCTTCGCAACCACCTTCTTCGCGACGACTTTCTTTACAGTGCTTTTCGCAGGCACAGCCTTTTTGACCACGACCTTCTTTACCACAGGTTTTGTTGCCTTAACAGTTGATTTCTTTGGAGCTACTTTTTTCTTAGTTTCAGTTTTCTTTGTTGCAGCCATTCTTACCTCATCCAATTAAGTCTTATTTTGAACAACCTTTTGATCTTTAACTTTCGACCTTTGACCTACCTCATATCAAGGAGGCTCAGAAGCAAAGGTCCCTGCTTCCAAAAAATCGTTTTGATCCTAATTGTTTTCATAATATGCCTCCTTCTCAAATTTTACAATGGGGCATAAATAGCAGACCGCTTTTTCAACCTTATCCAACTTAAACAAAAATTCCTTCATCCACAAATAGGGACGAAGGACGCTATGCGCTCCGCGGTACCACCCAAATTCGATTGAAACATTCAAAGGTCATAAGTTGAAACTTCAAACCTTCAACATTTTAACCTTCCAACTTTCAAACGCACTTTGTTGCTATAACGGGCTGTCCCGTCGCTGACTACTATATTTCATCAGCGAAGTCCTCTTGCGAGAAACAGGCGAGTTCGATCTTTTTTCTTTGCGCTCCCGATGGGCACTGGCGCTGGGCTTCCACCTCACTTTCCCAACTCGCTGACGGGATGACCTACTACTCCTGCCATGACTTTTGTAAAAGGGCAGGCTGCTTCGCAAGACCTGCCCTTTCAATATGGTGGACCCAGAGGGATTCGAACCCTCGACCTTCTCAATGCCATTGAGACGCGCTCCCAACTGCGCTATGGGCCCTAAATTCAGTAATCAGTTGTTAAGTAATCAGTAAACATCTATGACGGACAGTGACTGATTACTGCTCACTGGTTACTTATCACTGTCCTGTGGACCTGAGGGGATTCGAACCCCTGACCTCCTCAGTGCGATTGAGGCGCGCTCCCAACTGCGCTACAGGCCCTTCTTAATAAGGCGAAGCGTATTCTACCTGAGGCATTTAGGAATGTCAATGCAGATTGGCTTAAAAATTAGAATTTGGATGAAGCAAAAACGGCTCCTTTCCCACCCTCAAGATGGTCAAAAAAATCTGACAGATCCATTAATCTGTCAGATTTTTGATTGCCGCTACTCCTTTGTGATTCGTAACGTCACCTTGAACGTTGAACCTTGCCCTTCCCCAGCAGACTCGGCCCAAATATTTCCATCCTGCGCTTCGATCAAACCCTTCGCAATGGCGAGTCCAATTCCAAGCCCGCCGTAGTGACGTGTATTCGGCGGTTCGATCTGATAGAACTCTTCAAATATCTTTTGCAACTTATCAACAGGAATCCCAATGCCGCGATCCTCTACCCAGACCAGCACCTGTTTTTCCTGCGCAACGGCTCCGATTGTAATTTCACTTCCTTCCGGTGAAAACCGAATGGCGTTATTGAGCAAATTGACAAATGCCAGTGTAGTCTTTTCCGGGTCTACACTCACAAAGATGGGATCCTCTCGAAAAGCAAGCACCAGCTGCAGGTCACGCCGCGCGGCGGTGTATTTGATCTCGTCGATCGCAAAATGCAACACATCCTGAATGGGAATTTTCATCTGCCGCATTTCCATCTCATCAGATTGGAGCAGGGTCAGGTTATTCATTTGGTCGAGCAGCACGCGCATTTGTTCCGCCGCACCCAGCACATGGTTGGCATTATCCATTGCCGATTCTCCCCTTGCGCCGTTTTGCAGAAACGTTGCATACCCAATGATGATGCCCAGCGGAGTCCGCAGTTCGTGGGACGCCAAAGAAAGAAAATGGCTTTTGATCTGATTCGTTACTTTCACCTTCTCAAGCGCCTGCTGTGTAGATTTCAACAAGCGCGCGTTGTTGATCGCAATTGCGGCGTGCGCGGCGGTGACAGATAGAATCGCCGCATCGCTGTCAGTGAAACCGCCTTCGCGTTTGTTGATCGCTTCCAACACGCCCATTGTCCGATCTTTGATGGGCATAGGCACGCCAAGCAGTGAGTGCGTTTTGATTTTGACATGGTCGGAAACAAGGGAATAATGACGCGGGTCTTGATCTGCGTTATTCAGAATGAGCGGTTGGTTCGTGCGGAAAATTGTCCCAGCCAGACTGCTGTCGATGGGAACGGGAATCCCAGCCAATTGCGCGGGGTCAGATCCGGTGGCGGCGGCGAAGTACAAGCGCGGGTTTTTTTCATCATAAAGAAGGATGGAGGCGGCTTCACATTCCAACAACTCGGTGGCAGTTGCCGTAATCAGTTGAAGCAATTCATCAAGGTCGAGTGTTGAGTTTAGCGTTACGCTTAATTCCACGAGGCGCAAAAGTAATTTTTGGCGTCCCTCAAGATCTCTGAGCTGTCCTGTTTTTGAAGGTGTTTGCATAAAGTCAGTTTACAATTATTCTCCAGCCGATTCAAGACCCAATTGTCCCAGTAATGATATTGAAAGAAATAACAGGTGAAGCGGGAGCCAGCCTTCACCTGTTATTTCTTTACCTCCTTTCTTATTAATGTCTATTTATTGGTCAGTTGATTGAGTAGGTTGAGTGGGTGGTGTACCGGGCTGACCGTCATGCGGGCCGCCGAGTCTAAAACCGTGGTCATCGAGGAAACCCTTGTCGAGTCCTTCCAACAGCCAGGTTGCTTTTTCCTGCAAGAGCGAGCCATCAGCAACACCGGCTTCGATACGTGTACGCATCTCTACGGCATGGGCGGCGCTGATCGCGTCCTGCACATCCTGAATGTCTACGCCAGCGGTGGTGGCCAGGTCAGCCAGGGTCTTGCCGTCTTTCAGCGCAGTTGAGATTTCGTCGGTGGTCATGCCGAGGACAGTTGCCGCAGCGGCGAGTTCCGTCTCGCCCATGCCGCGTCCGCCGCCATGACCGTGTCCGCCGTCGGGTTTACCCGCCGTGGTCACAGGCGGAGTTGCGTCCTGTGCATAGGCAGTTGATACGCTCGCCGCGCCAAACAACATCGCGACTGCCAATAAACTGCCGACTACGATTGAAATTTTCTTTTTCATATATTTATGACTCCTCTGCAAGAAGCCGTACTTTAATAATCGAAACTCGGGCTGAAAACCAGCTGGGAGCGTAACCAGCGTGCGAAAAAAACAAAAAAAGAAATCGGGGTGGCAGGCACCGCGTCACTTTGCAGGCTTTTTGCTGCTTCTGCCTG
>CAMCQT010000182.1 GCA_945877125.1 Candidatus Brevifilum fermentans
TTGACGCCCTGACCTATCACCTTGCAATTCCCCAAGCCTATCTTCAAGCCGGGCGTTTGACCTACCTCCCGAATAATATATTTTGGGGAATGTCGCAGTTGGTTGAAATGTTATTTACCCTTGCCATGGCGATGGGCGGAACCGAAGCAGCGCCAGTCCTGGGCTGGTGGATCGGACTTCTTGCATTGATCGGTCTGACGGGTTTCATAAAAAGTATTTTTGAACGAGAAGCTGCTTGGGTAGCCGCAGCTTGTCTAATGGCAGGCTCGGGATTGACGACATCCTTTTCAAGCGGATATGTGGAGTGGGCATCCATATTTTACGGACTGACTGTAATAATTTGTTTTTCCCACTGGCTTATTACTAACCAACCAGCCACCCTGGGTTTGGCTGGGATATTGGCAGGCATGGCGCTCGGCATCAAATATACCAATGGAGTTATCCTGATCGCTGGCGTTGTTATTATTTTATTTTTTCAGAGACCCGCATCGTTCAGGAAATTATTGACCAGCCTTTTTTTGTTTGGCGGAATGGCGCTGATTGCCGTGCTTCCATGGTGGATTAAAAACTTAATCGCCACGTCGAATCCATTTTATCCACTCTTCTTTCCCAGCGGGGCAATGGACGCTGTCATGCTCGCATTCTATCAATTCGAACCCTCCGCCCAGGACTGGAGTAGATTAATTCTTCTGCCGTGGCAAGTCACGATCTGGGGTGTGGATGACGGCAGCGGGTTCTCATCTTCGATAGGACCGCTGTTGTTGGGCTTGTCGCCTTTTACATTGATTTATTGGAATAAACTGAAGCCAAACCAAAAAGCCGTAGTAAAAACAAGTTTCATTATCCTGCTTGTTGGATTCTTCACCTGGGCAATCGGCAGTCAATTTCGGGGGCTTCTTCTCCAAACCAGGCTTTACTTTATTATTTTTCCTGCATGGGCTGTACTTGCCGCTGCAGGGTATACGGCAATTGCCAAAATCAATTCTCATAATATACGATTTGGAAAACTTGCGGATACTTTCATTGTGCTTGCGCTTATCTTTAACACCTTTTACACTATAAAGTCAGCCAGTGTCTCCAATCCAATGCCGGTAATTTTGAATCTGGAAAGCCGCATATCATATTTAACCCGACACCTTGGGGGCTATCAAATAGCAATGGAGGCAGTTCGGGCTTTACCGGAAAACTCGCAGGTTGTCATGCTTTGGGAAACACGAGGACTTGAGTGCCTGCCCAACTGCGATCCGGATGAAATCATCGCTCGCTGGTATCATGATTGGAGCCTGTATCAAAACAGCAGTGTGATTCTCTCACTCTGGAAAGAGCAGGGATACACTCATGTATTAATCAATCGCAGCGGCGCAGATTTTGTCCGCAAGTATGATGGTAATGCGCCGGGTCCTGAATACTGGATGGGGTTGAAGGCAACCATCGCTGCGCTGATCCCTGTGGATAAAAATATTGGCGGCTATGAACTTTATCAATTGCCATGAATAGATTGAGGAGACCGCATTGAAAAATAAAACTGGCATAAAAGATTTCCTTTGGTTTTCCATTATCGCAATTGCAATTTTGGCATTCAGTTCCATTCCATATTGGGCGGCTAGCTCTGCTGAAACAGACGAACTACTTTTTCGCGGCGCATATTTTGACGAGGTGGACTATTCTGTCCATCTCTCTATGATGCAGGCAGGTCGCATGGGAGATTGGGCATACGAAATGCGCTTCACAAGTGAAGACCATCAACCGGCCTTCCTGCGCATGTTCTACATCGTTCTTGGTCATATTAGCAAGTGGATTAACCTAAGCGTGGAGACAACCTACCACCTTGCGCGCTGGTTATTTGGTTTTACCGCTTTGTTTTCAATATACCAATTGTGCTTAAAAGTCTTTCAGGAGAAAAAACTTGGATGGATTGCATTCCTGCTCTCTGTACTTGGCGGAGGCGCTGGATGGATTCAACTCCTTGCCAACAGCCCATTGCTTAAAACTATTTCGCCAATTGATTTTTGGCTGATAGATGCCTATATTTTTTTTAGTATCTCTGTATTTCCGTCATTCTCCTTTACTTTGACGTTAATGGCTGTCGCTCTTAATTTATATCTGGATTATTTAAGCACGGGTAAGTGGCAAACCGTTATTTACATAAGTCTGCTTGCGGTGGTGAGTCAGGTCACAAATCCAATTGCGTTCGCGGTGATAGATATTGCTTTTGCGGGCGCAACCATATCCCTTTGGTGGAAAAACAAAAAAATTGAGGCAAGGCATTTTTACGCACTGGGGGCGATTGCACTTGCCCAAATTCCGCTTCTTATCTACAATTTTCTTGTTTTAGCCCGTGACCCATTTTGGAGCCAATTTACTTTTCAAAATCAGACTCTTTCTCCACCGTTTAGTTATTATGTGTGGGGTTTTGCGCCTTTTTTGCTGTTGGCAATATATGGAATCGTTTTGGCATTTCGCGAAAAAAGGACAGGCATGGCAGCCATGTCTGTGTGGGTAATTAGCGGATTTATACTGTCATATCTGCCTTTGTTTATACAAAGAAGGTTTTTGCTAGGCATCACGATTCCCCTTGGAGTTTTAGCCATCTACGGGTTGAATCACTTGATTCAGCAAGCATCAATAAAAATGCCAGGCATATTAAAACGCGATAGGCTTATCTATTTCACTTATATATTGCTTTCGTCCATTTCGTTTGTTAATCTTAGCGTTGGATCAAGTCTGTATTTGCAAAACCGCCCCAGCGATAATTTTTATCCGCGTGATCTTGAGCAAGCCCTTGTCTGGCTGGATAATAACGCCGCGCCAAATGATTTCGTATTGGGTAATATAAGAACAGGGCAGCTTGTAGTCCAGCGTACCAGATTAAAAACGTATGTCGGGCATCCAATGGAAACATTGTTTTTTGATGATAAGTTAGCCGCTGTCGAATCCTATTATCAGGGACAAGCGCCTGCTGGTTGGATGCAACAAACGCCGATTCGATGGGTTGTTTATAGCCTGTATGAAGAAGAATTTACCCCGAACTTCATACCCGAGCCTGATCTGCAATTGGTTTATCAAAACAAAACTGTACAGATATATAAAGTAAAACAGTAACAAAAAACTCCTCCGAATTCACTTTCGGAGGAGTTTTTTGTTGTTAGACAACCGCGTCGATCATGATTGCCAAAAAGATAAAGGCCAGATACATGCTCGACCAGCGGTACATTGTCCAGGCTACTTTGTTGCCGCCAATTGTGAAAACACGCCACGCGGCATACAGCAGGAATCCACCCAGTATCAGGGCGGAGATGAGATAAACCGTCCCCGCCAAATTGAAAATTGGCAGCAGCAACGTGATCGCAATTAATACAATTGTGTAAACCATAATATATTTGCGAGTCTTTGCTTCGCCATGCACAACCGGCATCATCGGCACGCCCGCTTTTTCATAATCCTTCATGCGGACAATGGCCAGCGCCCAAAAGTGGGGCGGTGTCCACATGAAGACGATTGCGAAGAGAATCCAGGCTGCGAGTCCCAGGTGACCTGTCGCCGCCGCCCACCCAACCATCGGCGGGATCGCGCCCGCACCACCGCCGATGACGATATTCTGCACAGTGGCTTTTTTCAACATCACGCTGTAAAAAATGACATAGTAAAAAATTCCCGCCAGCGAAAGCAACGCCGCGAGAAAATTGACAAATCCCGCCATCACGTAATAACTGATCAGCGAAAGCGCCAGCCCGTAGGACAAGCCCTCTGCCGCCGTCAAACGCCCATCAGCCAGCGGACGTTTTGCGGTGCGCTGCATATTCTTATCCAGCTCGCGGTCAATGTATTGATTCAACGCGCTCGAACCCGCCGCCGCCAACGCGCCGCCGAGCAGAGTCCAAAAGGTGAGCGACGCCGAAGGCCATGCTTTGGTGCCTGCCACCAATCCGCTGTAGGTGGTGACCAACAGCAACAGCACAATGATCGGCTTTGACAGAATAAAGAAATCTTTTGCACGCTGTCGAAAGTCAAATTTTATAATTTCAGTTGCATCCGTTGCCAGCGCGCCCGACGTGAAAACCAAAACGCCAAGCGAAATCCACAGGGCAATTGCAGACATGGTGTGCAGGACAACCAAGTGCAAAGGGTAGTCGCGGGTCACGATGATCGATCCGATCAGCGCCTGACCAAAAAATAAAACGCCCGTCACTGTTGTCAGCGGCAGGAGCAAGTTTTGTCCGCGTTGTTCGCGCCAGGCTTTGCGTAATAAAAAGATCATCAGCACAGAAGCAACGCCAACCAAAAGCATGTGCGCCAGTTTCAAATAGCCAAGTGAGGAGGTCGGCGCGCAGACCAGCCAGCCTTCGCAAAATGCCCATGCGCCTGTCACGGCAACGGCGCGCCCAAGAACGGTCACAAAAAATACGGCGACGAACACGGCAAGCACCAACCGTGAAAAAGATGATTTCAGGGAGTACTTCATTGTTGTTTCCTCAGGTAAAACGGGTAGCCAAAAAACAAAATCGTCGCGAACGAAAACCATTGCAGGGCGTAGCCAAAATGCGGACCCTCGGTCAATTCCACTTCGGGCTGAAAAGCGATGGGCGGAATTTCATCACCTTCGACTTCATTCGGCTGGACAAACACAGGCAGCAGGCGATATGGACTCTGCGCGACGATGCGATTCACGTCGAGATTATTCCACACGTCAAGTTTTCCCTCCGCATCTGCCACTCCGCCGAAAGCTGGTTTGCCCTGCCCAATCCGAATCTGCCCCGTGACAGTGACCGCGCCCGCCTCGTCATATTTTCGCCAATCTGCTGGCGTGGAATTTCCATCAGCGGGGATAAAGCCTCGGTTGACCAGAACAGCCCCACCCGTAAAGCGAAGCGGCGTGATGATGTGGTATCCGTACTCAGCGCCGTTGAATTGATTCCGCAGTGCGATCTGATTCTCGAAATCATATTCGCCAGTGACGGTGACTGCGCGCCATTCCATTTTGGAAATATCGTCAGGCACGGTTTGATTCAAGTCAAGCATTTCCATCGCCCGCATGGTTTCGACCTGGGCATTAAATTCGCGGCGCTGTTCGAGACGATCCAGTTGCCAGATGCCCATGCGGATGCAAAAAGCAGTCCCCGCAAAAACAAGCAGGGTTGCCAAAATCCATGCGCGGCTAAACATTTTTTTCACAATCGCTATCCTTCTTTGTAGGTCACGTTTGTAACGTGACAATTTAAAACGTGACAGTCACGCTAAAAGCGTGACCTACTTTTTTTTCACAGGCATAACCAGCGCGTACAATGCAATCATAATGCCAAGCGGCACACCCGAAAAGAAAATGCCATACAACCGTGTCCAGGTCGTGAGCGGCTCGTAGACATCCAAGCCAAAGGTTTGATTGGGCTGGAATGAGCAGGAATAGGCGTAGGATGCCGCCGCATCCAAAGACAGGCGCGCCGATGTGCCAGCGGGAATCCACAATGGACCGAGTTCGTGATCTTGGATGTCGTTGTTTTTTACCAACAAGGTGTCGCCGATTACGAATTTCATGGAGTCGGGGATGCTGGGCGGGGCTTCGCCGCGCGCCACTTTTTCAGCCGTTCCTGCGGGGATGATGATTTCGATCACCTTTGGGGCGCGCGCGGTTTCGCGCAGAAAATAAAACGTGACTTCATTAAGCGCCACGCCGAACAGGAGACCGATGAAGAGCGAGATGAGAATTCTGGTAACGATGGTTTTGATGGGGGGCATAGGGTTGCCTTTGTCATGTCATTGCGAGGGCGGCGTTCTCCCGCCCGAAGCAATCTCCTGTCGAATAGGAGATTGCTTCGCCGCCGAAAAGCATGGCGGCTCGCAATGACATTATTGATTCAACAAAATTTCAAGGTCGCTGACCATGTCTTCGACGGGAGTTTGGAAGCCGTATGAAAGCCGCAGGTTGCCGTTTTGGTCAATCAGATATGTCCGCGCCGTGTGGTTGATGATGTAGCCGAATGCCGAATCTGATTCGACTCTTTCGTGGAAGACTCCATAATTATCCCAGATAATCTGGAGTTTGTCGGGCGAGCCACTCAAGCCAAGAAAGTCGGAATTGAAATGTTCGACA
>CAMCQT010000183.1 GCA_945877125.1 Candidatus Brevifilum fermentans
CAAAACCTTTAGGGTCTATTTAAAATTTTTTGAAACCGCCAACCGTTTGGCGGCTGGCGGAGTTTCATTATAAACTTTTATCTGCCTTTGATTCCGCTGCCAACAATTTTGTTATTGGGATTTCAATACCTTATCCATAAAGCAGGTGGTCAAATCTGCCACCGTCTCCAGCTCGCAATCGATTGTAATGGCGTGCGTGGATTGTTCCATCCAGTGGCGCTCTTTGATGGTTGAACTGACGCCTTGCAAAATAATATCGCCTGCTGTTGGGTGAAC
The DNA here is from genome assembly GCA_945877125.1 of Candidatus Brevifilum fermentans. Lineage (GTDB taxonomy): Bacteria > Chloroflexota > Anaerolineae > Anaerolineales > Villigracilaceae > Villigracilis. Next base: position 277 of record CAMCQT010000183.1, read on the forward strand.
CGTTTTATCTTTGCGCCCTTGAAAAATAATAACGGGCTGCTTGATTTGCGACAGGCGCGGACGAGTCGCAGCTTGCAGTTGCAAAAGTTGAATCGCGCCTTTGAGCGGCAGGTTGGGATAGCCCTGCCATTTATCAGAGCCATCCAGCGAGTCGCGTGGCACTTCGGATAAAAACAACGAGCCTGCGTACAACTTGATTTTATCCAGTGTGGACAGGGTCAACTGGATGGCGGGGGCGTAGAGCAGAACGCCTGCCGCTTCGGGATGTTGGCTGGCAAGGTACAGGGCGATGACGCCGCCCATGGATTGTCCACCAATAAAAACCTGCTTGCAACGAGCCGCCAGTTGCGCGTATGACTTTTCCGCGCTGCCCACCCAATCGCGCCAGGTGACATGGTTCAGGTCTTCGGGTTTTGTTCCATGCCCAGCCAACAGCGGAGCGGCAACGGTGTACCCTTTTTCATGCAAGCGTTTTGCCAGCAATCGCACTTCGGCAGTTGTGGCGGTGTAACCGTGCAAAAGCAGAACGCCGACAGAACCCGCCTCCCAAAAGAAAGGCTCGCCTTCGAGGTGCGGATTGTGCAGGGCGGGATTCGACATGCCTAGCCTTTGACGCCACTGCTTGCCACACTTTCAACAAAGAAGCGTTGCCCGAGGATGAAGACGATCAACGGCGGGATGATGGCGATGGCTGCGCCTGCCAAAATGAGATTGGGCGTGTCTGATGCACGTCCGCGCAGAACGTTGAGCGCGAGAGTCAGCACGTGATTCTTTTCATTGCCGACATTGATGATGACCAACGGCCAGATGAACGAATTCCACGCGTACAGGAATGTGAAGGTGGCTTGTGTTGCCAATGCTGGCACACTGGCAGGGATGAGAATATTCGTCAAAATCTGCATACGTGTCGCGCCGTCGAGTAATGCGGCTTCTTCAATTTCCTTGGGGAAGGTGATGAAGTGCTGGCGCATGAGGAAAGTTCCGTACGCGGTAAATATCCACGGGACGATGAGCGCGGCGAGGTGGTCTGTCCAGCCGATGAGCACCATCAATTGATAGAGCGGGACGATGAGCATGACAAAGGGAATCATGATCGTGCCAAGATAGAAAACAAAGACCGTGTCGCGCCCAGGGAATCGAAGGCGGGCAAAGGCATATCCGCCGATAACCGAGGTTGCCAACTGCCCCAGCACCACAAGGATGGTCACCAATGCGGTGTTGGTGAGGGCGCGGTTCATGTTATTCAACTCAGCGACTCTGGTGTAGTTCTCAGGATGCGCGCTGATGCTTTCCACAGGCTCGCTTTTGCGTACATTTTGATACGCTTTGTTCTCAGGATTTTTCGGGTCGATGAATTCTCCGACAGTGGTCTGGCTGATCTGGATCATGGAGACGACCTGCCCGTCCACTGTCACGTCGTAGAGTTTTTCGTCCTTGCCAGCCACGCTCACAGTTTTATCGGTGGGCGTTACTTCATCCACAAAACGGTCTACCGTCGCGGCGGTGTCATTTGCCGGGGCGTAGACTCCAACTTTGATATTGCTTTTGGCAAGCGCGTATTCTTTTTGCTGTCCATCCACTTCAACATGATAGAGCGGAAGCGGCTCCTCAAAGCCTGCTACAGTTACAGATGCAGGATCGCGCGGCATTAAGCGCGGCGGGTAGCGGAACGTATCTGCTGGAAGTTTGAAGGAGGTAGTCAGCATATACAAAAACGGAAAAACCATGACCAGCGCAAAAAACGTGAGCACCAAATAAACAAGAGCTTTATTTAGAAATTGCAGAAGGCGATAGGATTGGATTTTCATGGCTGCTCCTGTTTAGCTCTCATAAATACTGGATTTGCGCTGTTGTTGGAATTGAACCAGCGTCAGTCCGAAGATAACGATAAACAAGACCCATGCAATTGCAGAGGCGTATCCTTGTTTGAAATTTTGAAATCCGCTCCGATACAGATAAAGCACCAGCGTAATCGTGGAGTTGTTCGGTCCTTCGGGTGGATTCATCAAAATGAAAACGTGTTCAAAAACCTGCATGGCTTGAATGGTGGTGGTGGAGACGACATAAAAAGTGGTCGGCGCGAGCATGGGCAGGGTGATGCTCCAGAATTTATCCCACGGACCTGCTCCGTCTACGGTGGCGGCTTCGTAGAGTTCGCCTGGAATATTTTGCAAACCGGCGAGGAAGAGCACGGTGTTGAATCCCATGGTCTGCCATGCGGCAATGATGATGACTGCAAAAAGCGCGGTCTTTTCATCAGAGACCCATTGAATTTTGGGGTCAACGACAGCCAAGTTAAAAAGGTTGTTCCAAAACTCAATGCCGAGCGTGATGAAATAATTGATGTAGCCGATGGTGGCGTTGTATAGCCATTGCCAGACCAGTGAAATTCCCACGACTGCGGCGATACTCGGCATGAAGTAAATCGCCCGATAAAACTTCATGCCGGGGAGTTTGCTGTTGAGCACGTTCGATAAAATCAAGGCGGGGATGACGCTCAAAGGAACAGCGAACAGCCCAAAGGTTAGGGTGTTGCGAAGCGCGAGCCAGAAGAATTTATCGGCGGCGGCAAAAAGAATCCCGCTGTTTCCAAAAATGAAGCGTCCGACTTCGTCGTAGATTTTAATATCCACGACTTCCTTTGCTAGTTGGGTTGGGGATGAAAGCATGGCAAAGCGGACATTCAGGATTTTTGCGTAGTTTGCAAAGCCGACCCAGTTGGGTGTGTTGATGGCGTCTGAGTCGGTGAATGAAAAATAAAATGAAAGCACGAGCGGACCCGCGAAGAAGATGAGAAATCCGAGTAGGTTGGGCGAGAGGAAGAGCCAGCCGCTCAAAATTTGTTCGTGATTGGTTTTGACATGCAACGCCTGTGCGCTTTCACTTCTGCCAATTGCCCAGAGGAAAAAACCAAAAATTGCGATGCCCGCCACGCTTGCAAGTCCCAGTGGTTGCGCGAGTTTGCCGAGGAAATATAAAATCCCTTTGATAGCGCCAACTTGAAGCAGGAAGAGCACAAAGCCGCCGAGCATGACCCAACGGCTTGTGACCTTGAGACTGGTTTCAGCGCCAAGTTGTTTTTGCGGAAAGTATTCATCCATCACGCTGAGGAAGTAGCCAAGCGCCACGATGCCCAGGTAGGGAAGTCCGCTGGTGAAGGTTTCAGCCAACGCGTCAATGCCGATGAAAACTTCGCCAGTGTTCAATGCAATCACTATGCACGTTACGAACGCAAGGTAGTCCAATGCAAGCGAGATCATTCTTCCGCTGTGATTGCGGCGTGAAATTTGAACCGCGCCAATTGCACTGAATACTGAGGCGATTGCCAATACAGCCGTGATTAGAACCTTTTGCCAGAGCGGGGCTTCTGGCAAAAGTGCGCCAAACCATAGGAAGATTGCGCCTGCGGCAGATAGCAAGGCAAATACTCCGCGCCAGACAATGCTGACTTTTAGAATCAGATTGGTTCTGGAGTCAATTTGCGAATGAATGGTCATGTTCACCTCTTGGTTTAAACCGATGGGGTAATTACACTACAAGATCACGAAGACACAAATCGGGATTTGTATCTTGGGGATACCGCAGGGTAAAACATTTAGAAATCGGATTGCGGACTTAGTCTGCGTTTTTGGCAGGCAGCGGACTAAAGTCCGCAATCCCAAAAAACAAGGAACGGGATAGGCATATTGTGCCTATCCCGTTTTATAACAGAGTGATTACTTGACGAACACTTTGTCGGCTTCGTCGCAGATGGTTGCGCCGAAATCTTCAACAGTGGTTGCGCCAGTCAACACGCCCTGAATTGCGGGGCCGGTGACTTTGTCAAATTCGGGCCATGAGCCGGCCCATAATGGACCTTCGGCTGTCGGGTTGGCGTCAGCGGCGATGCCATTCAAGAAAGCCTGATTGTTCATGGGCGGTGTAAAGGTGAGGAAGGCATCGAGCGCTTCCTGGCTGACGCGGCTCGGGATGTTTGCGCCGAGGGCTGCGATCTCGCCTTGAGTCTTGGCGGTGGTCAAAGCCTGGACGAGAGCCCATGCTTCGGCAGGATGTTCGGTGTTGGCGTTGATGACATAAGCGCCCCAGAACAGCCAGTTGCCAGCGGTGCCGCTGGGTCCGTTTGGCAATTCAACAACATCCCAAGTGAAATCTACTGTGCGGATGCCGGGGGTTGCCCAACGACCATTTTGGAACATGGCTACGTTTCCAGCGCGGAAAACGGGTTCAGGATCTTCGCCGTAAGGTACAGCGACATCATAGTCGGCATAGAGGGACTTCTGGAATGTGAGTCCTTCCAAAGCTTCGGGGGTGTTCAATGCACAAGCAGAGCGGTCTGCATTGAAGAAATTACCGCCGGCGGCATTAACCCAAACGCCGTTGGGTCCCCACCAGGCGCTTCCGCCATAGCCGTAGATGTCTGTTCCAAGAGCACGGGTCTTTTGGGCAACATCAAGGAAAGCCGCCCAGTCCCATTTGCCTTCTTTGGCAAGCTCACGAGGATCGGGAGCGCCAGCTTCGTTGATCAAGTCCATGTTCAAATAAAGGGCGAAGGTGGACACGTCACGCGGAATGCCCCACAAAGCGCCAGAGTCAGCGCCGGAAGCGCCAGTCTCGGGATTGTAGGTCATGTGGAACATGGGTCCGGCGTAGAAGTCATCAACACTAAAGGTGTCGGTGGCGGCGGCCAAGTCGGCGGCATTCAAGATCAAACCACGGGTTGCGAAATCAGCAACATCGGTTCCGGGGATCCAGAAGACATCAGGAGCGGTTCCTGCGGCAACTTCGGAGCGCAGTTGATCTTGATAGTTCGCGCCTTCAGTACCGCCCGGCTCGTAGGTTAATGTTACGCCATTAAGTTCAGCATCCAATTCGGTGCTGATCTTGCCATAGACGTCAATTTCTTCCTGATTGTCAGGGCGGGTGCGCCAGCGGATGGAGACATCTTCCATGGCGGGGGCTTCGGTGGCGGCAGGAGCTTCAACTGCGGGGGCTTCGGTAGCCGCAGGGACATCAGCGATAGGGGCTTCGGTGGCTACGACGGCAGGGGCGCCGCAAGCAGCTAATGCGAAAGAGGCAATTACAATAAGGCTAATCGCCTTAAAGAGCAAATTCTTCTTCATTTATTCTTCTCCTTGGAAATATTTATACGATGGTTAGACAAATGACTTGGCTTACAGTTTTAAATGTTTAAATGGGCTTGCGTCAACCACCTCCTTTTTCAGAAGTGGACTGTCGTACAACCAACTCTGCAGGTAACTTCAAGTCATGCACAGTTGGACTCTTCTTTTGGATAATATCCAGCAACATGCGGGTGGCTTCCTGACCAATGCGAGGCATATCCTGACGCATGGTTGTAAGCGGCGGATCAAAATAGGAAGACAGCGGCATATCGTCCACGCCGATGACTGCCAGTTGGGTTGGAACCTTTATATTCATATCGCGTGCGGCGCGCAGAACGCCCATTGCCATGCGATCATTTTGGGCAAAGACTGCCGTTGGAACACGTCCCTGCTTGACGAAGGAAAGAAGCGCGTCCTGTCCTGAGGTGGCAGACCAATCGCCTTCGATCACCATCGATTCATCGAACGCGATTCCCGCCTCGCTCATTGCACGACGATAGCCCTCGGCGCGGTCTTGTGAACAATCTTCTTCCATGGGACCAGTTACAAGGGCAATTTTGGTGTGACCCAGCACAATCAAATGACGGGTGGCTTCGTAAGCCACTTTCTCATCATCCAGGGAAACTGAGCAAATATTTTTTTCGT
>CAMCQT010000184.1 GCA_945877125.1 Candidatus Brevifilum fermentans
ATTCCACCAGTGTTTGGATCAATATACATTAGATACTCCTTTTTATAATCGAATTAAAGATTATATCTGACATCATCATCCTTGTCCATTTTTAGAATTTCGGACGATACTGCTTTCTCAAAAGCAAAAAATCTTAACACAAATTATGCGAAAAGGCGAATTTTTATCGGGTTTTGCAAAATTTTGCCCAATTTGCGCTTTTCGCGTTGTCCTGGCATCTGGCATACATCACCAGGAGAAGTAGCAGATATGATGTAGAATCAAGATGAGTGTGATTTTAGTTTAGCATTCTGATCATGCCGCAAACCGGTGCGCCACTCAATTGTTATTTTCTATTCTGCAACACTCTCTACATTATTGGGCATATAAAAATGAAATGCCAATTATAAAAAGGCTGATTCACATGACAAACGAACAACCCAACAACGCCCTGCACGGCATTACGCTTGAAACAATTCTGAACCAGCTGGTGGAACAATATGGCTGGGAGGAATTGGGAAGGCGCATTGCAATCAAATGCTTTACAGATGACCCGAGTATTAAATCTAGTTTGAAGTTTTTAAGAAAAACTCCCTGGGCAAGAAAAAAGGTCGAGGATCTATATTTGCGGTCCATAAAGAGGTGACTTGACGATCTGGCGACATAAGGTTGGCGATATAATGTACTTCATTCAACGATATATTTCTCATTTCACTTTAAAAGGAGCAGTGCATGCAAAATAAAGTTGTTGTACCAAACAAAGTTGAGAAGGACAAGAAGAATCAAAAAATCCACAAGATCAAGGCGCACAGAAAAGATGAATCAGATTTGACGATAGAACTTACTGGCGAGGGTGATTACGAAGTGGAGAAATTGAGCGTGGAAGGCTTACCCGCCACTATGACAGACGGCAAGCCCATTCGCTGGCTCAATAATTTCTATATCAAAAAGAATGGTCAACACATTAACGAACGTTTTTTTGTGACCATCCCGCATATTGAATCCTCCCAACTGGTTATCTACGATGGCAACGGGAACCCTTACTATTACACAGGTGAAATAAAAAACAACACCTTTGAGTTGACCGACGGCGACCCTGCTGTTGGACGGGTTCCGTAATTAGTTATTTTATTTGATTTGCTTTTGCAAGTTGCTGTATTGCGTGCCGCCACGGTACGTTTTCCACGAACATGCGGCGGGCTTCTTCTGAACGTAATTTTGAGACCTGCGCCTCCAAAAGTTGATTTGCGTATTGCAAAACAACTGCGGTGCGCGGGTCTTTTGTTTTGTCAAAAACATTAATGACTGAGAGGAATACGCGCAACGGTTCTTCCATGCCTTCGAGTGTTTTATTTTCTTCGATGTATCTCACAAGTTGTTCGGCTTCGCTTTGCGCTGATGTCAAGTCTCCGGATTTGAAAAAGGCTTCACACAACCCTGAGCGGGCTTCAATTGCCAGAATGGGGGCATTGAGTTGCGTACGAACTTCAATACTCTTCAAAAAAGCCTGCATGGCTGCATCATAATTATTTTGTATTAAGTGGGCATGACCTGAGCAGAAATAAGCCCAGCCTGCTGCGGTTCTCTCTCCCATAGCTGCGGAAAATTCAAAGGCTTTTTCCACCCAGGCAAAGGCTTCGTCTGCCCGGCCTTGTGCAATCGCCGTTGAGCTGAGGTTGATGTATGTGTACATTTCCTCCATGCGGTTGCCAACTTTGCGAGAAATCAGCAAGGCTTGTTCATAATAATACATTGCGGAGGGATAGTCGCCCATGATTCCTGCCAGCCATCCCAGATTTACCATAATTAAACCCTTTCCAGATAAATCTCCAAATTCCTGAAAAATTGAAAGGGCTTGCAGGAAGTAATCCTGCGCCGCGGGGAAATCTCCCTGAGATAAGCCCACGGTATTTGCAAGGTTGTTTAATACTTTTGCTTCAAGGTAGCGATCTTTTATTTCACGCGCAATAATCAGGGACTGTTCATGATAATCTCTGGCAATTGCGGGTCCTTCGCTCTCCAGCGAGATCAATCCTAGCGCGGTAAATGCGGTGGACACTCCGCGGCGATCATTGAGCTGCCGTGCAAACGTCAATGCAATCTTTGCATAGTGCATGGCTGTTTCTGTTTGTCCGAGATGGAATAGGGCTGTTTGCATTATCATGTAGACCGCAAGGAGTGTGGCGTTATCTTCGGCAGATTTAGAGCGTGTCATTGCCTCGGTGGCATATTGAATGGCGTTTTTATAATCGCCTGAGGAAAATAAATAATAGGAACGCTTTGCAAACACGCGTCCTGTAAGTTCGTCAACATTCAATTTATGCGCCAGTTCTTCAAGGGCATTCAAATCCAGTGATTGGGTGCTTAGGTCACCGATTCGATAATAGGCTTCGGCACGTTCGATCAAAATATCAAAACGTGTCCTGAGATCATCGTCAGATACCAGAGCCAGTGCGCGGGTGAAGTAATCAATCGCTTGATGGTTTTGATAGACACTCAATGAATGTTTTCCCGCCAGATTTAGATAATAAAGCGCTTTGTCTTTCGCAACGGCTTTTTCGGCATGATATGAAAGTTCACCGTAATGCGACTCAAGATCATCGCGATAAACCATTTCCATTGCTGAGACAGCCAGCCCATGCAATTCGCGTTGACGTGCCAGCAGTTGCATGGAGTAGGCCGCGTCTCGCAATAAGGCGTGGCGAAAAATATATTCGATCTCGGTCAGGGGCGTCCAGATGTTTGCACTTTCAGCCTGTGCTACACACCACAAAAAATTATCGTCAGCAGACAGCATTTCACTCAGCACACGCACTTCAAACTCACGCCCAAGTATGGATGCGGTTTGCACAGTCTCTTTCACGTGTTGGGTTAATCGGTCGAGACGAGCTATCAGCACCGCTCGGACATCTGTCGGCAGGGAAATTTCCGCCTGTTCGGTTGCAAAATATTCACCACTTGCATCCAATGTCAGCGCGTTTTGTTCGAGCAAATAACGCAGGATTTGTTCCGCAAAAAATGGATTGCCGTCGGCACGCGCATCAAGCAACGCTTGTAAAGAATCTGCGATGGGATGATCCAAGATATCTTCAGCCAGACGGGATATGCTTGCCGAAGTCAGTTTGCCGAGTTGGATACCAGCCATCGAAACTTCGTCCATCATTCGCACTGAGTCGCCTTCGGGACGCTGGGTGGCAATGACGGCAATGGGATATTGCTTCTCTGACTCAGCGAGGACTGTCCGCACAAAATAAGACAGGAACGCGCCTGTGTCCTCGTCGAGCCAGTGAGTATCTTCCATGAAAAGGATGAGCGGCTTTTGCAGGCTTTCGACGCGCAGCAGGACGCTCAATGCGATCAGGGTGTTATCGTACCGTCCTTTCGCATCCAAACTTTCGTACAGTGAATTGGGCTGGCTGATGTTGATCAAAGCCGCTAGCACCGAACTGGTGCGAGCCAACTCTGCGGCAAGTTCCGCGTCTGGCGTGGACTCGATCAACTCTTGGATATTACGCGAGAATGCGATCGAGTTCACTTCATCCGGTTGGTTTTCGAGCAACTCAAAACGTTTCTTCAACCAATCTATAAATGGATTAAACGGCAGTCTTAGGATTTCATCAGCCTGACAAACCACCCAATGCGCAGGCAGATTTTTGAAAAAATCGGAATACTGAAAGGAATGTACCAGCCGACTTTTGCCGATGCCAGCCTCCCCTTTTAAGACCATCACGCCTGCAAACTGTCCCTGCTTGAGCGGTTCAACAAAAGATGCCAAAGTCTCAAGCTCTTTGGCACGTCCCACCAACTGTCCTTGATAAACAGCCTCCACCACATTCTTGCGCCCGATCAAAGCAAAGGCTTTTTGCTCATGCTTGAAACCCTTGAATTGATATTCGCCAAGAGATTTGAAATTGAAATGCTTCTCGGCGCGGCGGGCCACTTCTTCATCCATCCAATATTCGCCAGTGCCCGCGCGTTCCATCATACGCGCCGCCAAATTTACACCCCAACCATAGGCTGTGTAATCCTCGCGCTGACTTGAACCAACAAAACCCGCATACGCCATGCGATACGAAATCCCTGCCCGCAAGATAATGCGTGTGCGAGAGGAAAGCTCAATAAGAAAATTTAGCGCACGTTCCACATCGTTTTCGTAGGTGGTCGGCGCGCCCCAAAACATCAGCAAGTTGAATCCCTTGTCGCCAAGATCGGGACGCAAGAAAAATCCGCCGTACTGTTCCTGCAAAAGATAGACCGTTTCCATGAACGGAGCGATCAGGGCTTCATCTGAGATGCTGGGGGGAATATCAATAAAAAGATTCACCGCCTGACGGAATTCACCTGCAATGGGCAGATGCACAATTGCATCAGCGAAGAAAATGCCAACGAGATCATCCACAGGCTTGGGCTGAGGAAGAGGACGCGGCGCGGGTAAATCTGCATGAATATCTTCAATCAAAAAACAGTCGCCCACGGGAGTAACGCGCACGACATCCCGCAAGAGATCATACGCAATTGCATTCGCCACAATATCCCCCGCACGCGCAGATTCTTCACCAGACACCGCGCCGTTCAAACTCTCGCCGCGCAGCCAATAACTTGCCCGCTTGCCGTCCATCGATCTAAAAATCTGCCAGGTTGTTTCGCCAAATCCGATACCCACTTTGATGCGGATGGGAAACTCACCATAGGGAGTGGCGACTTGCGAGTGGGATTTTGTGTGCGCCTGCATGACCAGCGCCGCAGATAAACAACGCTTCATTGCCTCGCCTGAAAGCTGGTCGGGGAAAATGGCATTGAACGCGTCTCCGGCATAGCCGATCACAAAACCGCCCTGCTCATAAACGGCATTGACCAATGGCTCGAAGACCACGCGCATCATATCAGCCAGCACTTCTGCACCGTGCGCGCCGCGCGTGGAGAGCACATCGGTCATGGTTGAAAAACCGGAAAGGTCCACGAACATGGCCGCGCCTTGAAAAACTCCGTTCGTTTCAGCGGCGCGATATTTTTCGTAAATAAACTCTGGTACAAGCTGATGCGTTGATTGCATGGTGCTTTTATTTTAACATAAGCGAATATAATAAGATTATGTCAACATCATCTTTTGAGATCAGAGTGTGCCAAAGTTGCGGGTTACGTTACCCGCTAACCGAGGGACATCCATTTGGAATCCGCTGTCCGCATTGTTTGGGAGAAACGCGCGTTGTGTTGAAGAAAGTGAGAAGTGAAGTGGGAGAAGTAAAAGAAGTAAAAAGGGAAATGGGAGAAGCGAAGGCGGTATTGCTGGATAACATTCGTTCGGCGTGGAATGTTGGTTCGATCTTGCGCTCGGCAGACGGCTTCGGATTCACACACGCCTACCTGTGTGGAATTACCCCCACACCCGAAGTGAACGCAGTCCGTAAAACTGCGCTCGGCGCAGAGGAATTTGTGACATGGAGTCACCACAAAAATTCTGTGCAGTTGGTAAAAAGTTTGAAGCTGGAAGGTTGGAAAGTTGCCGCCCTCGAAGAAGATGCGCGGGCAGTCTCCATCTCCCAATTTCCCAATCCCCAAATTTCCAATCCCCTTGTTTTAATCCTCGGCAGCGAAGTGACAGGCGTGGACCCTGAATTGCTCGACCTTGCAGAGCATATTCTCTACATCCCCATGCGCGGACAAAAGCGCTCGTTCAATGTGGCAAATGCGTTTTCAATTGCGGCTTATGCTTTAACATAGGACTTACGCAAGACAGAAAAGTGTTAGCCCAAAGTTATTGGACTTTTGACAAAATTTGCATAAAAAAGGGAACTGCATACAATCAGTGTCTGTGAAAACAAACCGATTGAAACAGTTCCGAAACGAAGTGTACCAGAACTTTAACAACTGTAAACGAAGCGACACGCTGATGGATTTGGTGGACG
>CAMCQT010000185.1 GCA_945877125.1 Candidatus Brevifilum fermentans
ATGTAAGAGTGTTGCCTTTAATAATCTAGAATCAGCTGTTTAAATCAAAAGAGACCCGCAAAATTTGCGGGTCTCTTTTCTCTTTATTACTCAAATAAGATTATTGGACTGGCGTATCTTCTGGCATTGGGGTATCTTCTGGCACTGGCGTATCATTAGGCACGGAGGTATCTATGGGAATCTCAGTGGTTGCTACTGGTGCGCTAGTTGATGTAACCACAACACCTGTGGACGTGGCGGAAGCTGTCCCAGAATTAATTACCACCGTAAGTGCATCGCCAAACGGCAGTCCCTTGTCATTGGACAATCTCCACGAGCCTGTAATGTTTCCTGTGGCAGACGAGGAAGTCAATATAACTGAAATATCAGCGGACTCACCTGGATTTACAACTTTTCCAATAGCGGTCGCTTTTCCACCGAGGCTGTCACCCGCAACGTAAACAAGTTGATACGTTGCTGTCCATGCACAGGTTCCTATATTAGAAACCTTCCAGGTTTTGGTAAAGGACTGTCCAGCCGGAATTGTGGTGCCGTCGGGAATGGTTACGTCGTTGACATAAACGGCAACATCGCAGGCTGTGACAACTCCAGTAGCAGCCTGCGCAGATGTCGGTAGCAGAAGAGGCGGTTGTTGCTGAAGGGTTGGACTGGGGGACGAAGTCAAGGCTGCGGTGAGTAAACTTAAAGTTGGGTTGGGTGTTGCAGAAAGCATTCCTGCCTGCAAGGTTTGTTGTTGAGCCGCAACCGTTGCGGCGGCATTTGTGTAGATCGCATTTACATCATCTATTGCAGTGTCTTTGGAACCGCCAAAAGCAAAAGAAAGTGTGACAATCCCAGAAACAACAAGGATCGCAACACCAGACCACAAAAGAATCGTTCTCATTTTTATATCCATTCTGTTTTCTCCTTTTACAAGGTCGGGATTATAGCGTGAAGGGAATGTTAAAAAATAATCGATTCGCCTATGAATGCCCTACCCTTGATATACAATTCTATACCACTTTTACTTTTTGCGTTTTTCACCATCTTGCGACTTTTATAGATAGACAGCCCCGTAACTTGGTTCATAGCGGTTGCATAGAGTAAAATCAGGTCATGCTTATATATGATCTCGATCTCTCCGCCCTCACAAATCTTCTCCAGCAATGGGATGAACCCGCCTACCGTGCAAAACAGGTCTGGCAGGGACTGTATCAACATTTGTATAACTCGCCAGATGAGTTCACAAACTTACCCAAACCCCTGCGTGAAAAACTCGCCGAGCGGTTGAACTTCTCCCCGCTCACGGTAAAACTTTTCCAGGATTCATCAGACGGGCAAACACGCAAAACACTTTTTGCCTTACACGATGGACATTTAATAGAAACAGTGCTCATGCGTTATGACCCAAGTACAAACTCGGGCAAAGGTCGGCGCACGCTTTGTATTTCCACCCAGGCAGGCTGTGCCATGGGCTGTGTCTTTTGTGCCACAGGTCAAATGGGATTTAGCCGTCACCTCTCCAGTGGTGAGATCATTGCGCAAGTTATGCATTATGCGCGTGCATTACAGGAAGAAGGACTGGCCGCCACAAATATCGTTTTTATGGGCATGGGCGAACCTTTCCATAATTACGAAAATACCATGGCCGCGATTGACACGCTCAACGATGCCGATGGATATAATTTCGGCGCACGCCGATTTACCATCTCCACAGTCGGGCTTGTGCCGCAGATCAAAAAATTTGCAGATGAGCAACGACAGATCAATCTCGCCATCTCACTACATGCGGCTGATGATGCAGAACGGCTTGAGATCATGCCCATTAATAAAAGATATAAAATTGACGATGTGATTCAAGCCTGTAGATATTATGTCGAAAAGACACACCGCCGCGTTACCTTTGAGTGGGCTTTGATCAGCGGCGTAAACGATACTCCTGAAGTAGCTCGCAGACTTGCTTCACGACTCAAAGGTCTGCTATGCCATGTAAATGCGATTCCCCTCAACCCCACCGAAGGCTATCACGGCGAAGCGACAGACCGTCAGCGGGCGATGGCGTTCAAAGAAATATTGGAGCAGGCAGGGATCGAGTGTACGATCCGTATGCGCCGGGGTATTGATATCAACGCAGGCTGCGGTCAGTTAGCCGGCTCTTCTTCATAAGATATAAAAAGGAAAAATTGCAGCGTGCTTTATTGACTACACGAAGTTTTTAGAGATGAACAATCTGAGCTTCCTATTTCTCACGTCATACTAAACTTAACCGAATATCATCTTTAATCACCACACTGGCTCGTAAAAAGTGTGGTGATTAAAGAAAAAGCGTCCCGCGTAGTCTCGTTCAATGCGCAGGGTCTCATATTTGTATTTCTTGTCAGAACCTCACGATTAAAGTATAGTCAGTTATCTTTTTCTAATGGTGAAATCAATGGAACAAAAACAAAATTGGCTCGACCGCCCTATTCATCCTGCACTTCCTAATTTTACAAATGAGATCATGATCTTCGTGGCAGTTATTCTGCTTGCGCTCATCACGCGTTTTTACGATCTTGGAACGCGAGTCATGAGTCACGACGAAAGTTTGCACACGTATTTTTCGTGGCTGCTCTATCGCGGACAAGGCTATGAGCATTCGCCGATGATGCATGGACCGTTCCAATTCCATGTCGTGGCGCTCACTTATTTCCTGTTTGGCGCAAGCGATTTTACGTCGCGCATTCCCGCGGCGCTATTTAGCATTGCCACAGTCGGAATGGTTTGGTACTGGCGCAGATACCTTGGTAAATGGGGCGCGCTGATCGCAGGCTTATTGTTGGTCATTTCACCTTACATGCTTTTTTACGGCCGCTACGTCCGCAACGAATCATTTGTCGGCTTGTCTGGTATCGTCATGTTATACGCCATGCTTCGCCATCTCGAAGTCGGCGGCAAAAAGTACCTACTCCTTCTTGCGGGCACGCTTGCCCTGCACTACACAACAAAAGAAACAGCCTTCATTTACACCGCACAGGCGCTGCTCTTCCTTGCCATTTACTTCATCGCGCAGGTCACGCGCCGCCCCTGGAAAAACGCAGAGAAAGATTACCGTTCCTTTATCATCTCACTCAGCATCACAGTTTTATTTGCAGGATTAACAATCGGATACGGACTCTACAGTCGAGACGCATCCACCCTCGCTGGGAATGAGACGGCCATGCCAAGCGCCCCCGGCGCGATGACACCGCCACTTACCACGCCCGATGCGGGTTCTGTTTCCCCAACACTGATTGTCCTCGCCCTGGCAGTTTTGACGTCACTTGTCTTTGCCGCCGTATTCTTAATTCGAGGATACACGTGGGAAAAAATTCGCAACGATCGTTCATTTGACCTGCTCATGGTTTCAGGGACAATTGTCTTGCCCATGCTTTCACCTTTCCCTGTCAAGCTGCTGGAGAAATGGCTGAATGTCATCATCCCCACCACTGCGCCAGAAGTACAGGCTATGGGCACAGATTTTCGATCCATTTTAATTATCGTTGGATTTCTGGTGCTTATGTTTGTGATCTCTGCCATAGTTGGTTTGCTCTGGAACAAGGAAAAATGGTGGCAGACCGCACTGGTCTTCTGGGTTCCATTCACCGTGCTGTACACAACCATCTTCACAAAAGGAGCCGGCTTCTTCACAGGCACAATCGGCTCACTCGGATATTGGCTCGCCCAACAGGGCGTGGCACGCGGCAGTCAGCCCTGGTATTTCTATACGCTGGTACAAATCCCCATCTATGAATTTCTGCCTGCACTGGGACTTATCTTTGCCATCATTATTGGATTGCGAAGAAAGATCACACCCAAGATCGAAACCGAAGAAGACGAAGTCATCGGTCTGTTGGAAGAGACTGACACAGAAGAAAAGAATTTCCCCAACATGTTCAGCCTGCTTGTGTGGTGGAGCATCACCAGCATTGTCGCATTCTCCTATGCTGGTGAAAGAATGCCGTGGCTCACCTATCACATGGCATGGCCGATGATCTTAATCACAGGCTGGGCGCTTGGGCGCATTATTGACACAACCAATTGGACAAAATTAAAAGAACAGCATGTTCCACTAACTCTCACTGCACTTGCAATATTTATTGTTGGCGTCATGGGCATGGCGCTTGCCCTCGGCGGGTCCACTCCCCCATTTCAGGGAAAGGAGCTGGCGCAATTACAAGCTACCAGCACATTCCTCCTGCCATTGCTTGCAACCATCTTGAGCGCAGCAGGTGTCACTTACTTCTTCCGAAAATGGACATTTCAAGAGATCAGGCACATGTTCGTCCTGGTATTCTTTGCGTTGCTGGCTGTGCTGACCAGTCGAGCCGCATTCCGTGCCTCTTACATCACCTACGACCAGGCAACTGAATTTCTTGTCTACGCGCACGGCGCAACAGGTATCAAAGAAATTATGGCGCAGGCAAAAGAAATCTCTGAGCGCACCACTGGCGGGATGGGCATTGCACTTGCCTACGATGCCAGCGCGCCTGACACAGGCGTCTCGTGGCCCTTCGTCTGGTATCTGCGCGACTTCACCCAGCAAACATCATTTGACCAGCCTACTCGTTCATTACGCGATTCAGTGGTTGTCATTGTCGACGAGAAGAATTTTGACAAGATCGAACCCGCTCTAGGTCCAAACTATTACCGCATGGATTACATCCGCATGTGGTGGCCAATGCAGGATTATTTCAGCTTGTCCTATGATCGCGATGCCAGTCAGCCATTTCCGGAAGATTACGCATGCAAGGGAGTTGTCGGCTTCTTGAAACTGGTAAAGTCAAAAGATTACACACCTTTCTGTGAGGCATTTACCAACCCCGCGATTCGCGCCGGTATTATTCAAATCTGGCTAAACCGAGACTATACCAAATATGCAGAAGCAAAAGTCCGCACAGACCTGACGCTCACCACATGGAACCCTGCGGATAAAATGCGCCTTTACATCCGCAAAGATGTTGCCTCGCAGATATGGAATTATGGTGTTGCGCCAACCGTTCTCGAAACAGTGGCAGACCCAACAGAAGGGAAATATATTTCACTTGCGTCTGATCTCATTGTGAATATCGAGTCGCAGAATCCACGCCCCATGAATGCGCCGCGCTCGCTTGCGTTCGCAAAAGACGGCACTGTTTATGTGGCCGACTCCCGCAACCATCGTGTATTGCACCTCGACATGGACGGGAAAGTCCTGCACGAATGGGGCACTTTCGCAGACGGCGTGAATACGCCCGTTGATTCAGGAACGTTCAACGAACCCTGGGGTATTGCAATCGCTCCTGACGGCTCAGTCTACGTGACAGACACGTGGAACCATCGCGTGGAAAAATTCACATCAACTGGCAAATTCATCACTGCCTGGGGTATCTTCGGTCAAGGCGAAACCCCTGATTCGTTCTACGGCCCACGCGGATTGGCAGTAGATGCCGAAGGCCGGGTCTATGTCACAGACACCGGGAATAAGCGCATCGCGGTGTTCGACGGGAATGGCAATTTCATCACGCAGTTTGGTTCCGCTGGATTAGACCCAGGACTATTCGATGAACCAGTTGGTATTGCCGTGGATAAAAACGGAACGGTCTACGTTGTGGATACATGGAATCAACGCATCCAAACTTTTGTGCCCGTTGAAACCGAAGGCAACTTATCATTCGTGCCCGAAAAACAATGGGACGTATATGGCTGGTTCGGTCAGTCACTGGATAACAAGCCATTCATTGCAGTAAACGATGACTTGCATGTGTTCGTCACCGACCCCGATGGATTCCGGGTCATGGAGTTTGA
>CAMCQT010000186.1 GCA_945877125.1 Candidatus Brevifilum fermentans
TTGAATCACCCTTAAGGGTGATTCAAGACTGCTATTTTTGAAGATCCTCGCCCGTGACCGGCTTCAAATTCCAGAGATTATTTTCAAAATGACAGCGGGCGCAGTCCACCTCGCGCTGAATATTGTGCGAGGTATGGCTCTCGTTGAAAACCTGCCCGCTAGTTTCCACTTGCAGCCAGGTCACCCACCTTCCATCCTCAGGAGATGGTTCCACCTGCATTTGACCAGCATCATGGCAGGCGGCACAGTCTACCAGGGCGTGTTCAGCACCGTGAATGGAACCAGCGGTACTTGCCACTGCCGTGGCAACCGAATGGCAATTTGTTCCTCCACAGAATGACGAACCACTGGTCGGGTGACCACCTGTTGGTGTGGCAGGGAGCGCAAAGAAAGTGGTCGGGATGGTCGAGTGGCAACCGGAATCGGTACAGGAGGACTTCGCTCGATGGGGATCATGGCAGTCGGTACATGTCATCGTCATGTGGATGCCGCCTGCGGCTGGAACTTCGTGACACTGCGAGCACAAGGCGTCGTTTGCCGTCACCGCTTCGTACTGACCCGTTTGCTGGTTGCTCCAGGCGATCTCTTCCAACACGATGCCGTTTTCCACTTGATGGCAAGAGTCACATTGCACCGGGGCTGTCGCCTGCGCGTGTGGGCTGGTTTCCCAGATCGATGTAACTTCATTCTGGCGCAGCGATACTTGTGGCGGCAACGTCTCTGTGGGTTGCGGGGCTGTGCCAGTCGGAAGAGTAAGCGCCTGTCCGTTACTTTGGCATGAGGCAAGGAAAAGCAAAATTGTACAAAATTTCAGCGATGTTTTCATGTTGTTAATTGTCGCGAGGCGAGACCAATCCATGCTTTAAGGCGTAAGTGGCGGCTTGCGTGCGGTTCTCCAATTGTAATTTTTCGAGGATATTCTTGATGTGGCTTTTGACTGTGTTCACGGATATGGTCAGTTTATCGGCAATATCATGATTACTGGCTCCGCTGGCAACCAGACGCAGTACGAACATTTCACGCTCGGTCAGGGATTGCTCGCCCTTGTTCTCGTCTACCATGCGGTTTGCCACGCTCTTCAGCAATTTCGAAGCCATGGCACGGGTCATGGCTGGCTCCCCGTGCGTCACGCCATGCAAGAGGTCGAACAATTCGTTCGCATCCAGGCTTTTCAATAAATAACCAGCCACTCCGATTTGGGCAGCCTCATACAAGTGACCATCCTTCTCGGAGGAAGTTAACATCACCACCGCAATATTGGGGAAACGTCGATGAATTTCCTTTGCGGCTTGCAACCCATCCAATTGTGGCATGTAAATATCCATCAGGATCACATCGGGCTTCAATTTCTCCGCCAGTTGGATGGCTTCCTCCCCCGTCTCCGCCTCACCGATGACTTCAACCAGGTCTTCACGGGTCTTCATCAAACCGATCAGCCCCTGACGGAATAATTTATGGTCGTCTGCTATTAATACTTTGATTGTCATTCTCTCACCATTGATTTTTATATTCCCACGCGGATATGCGTGGCGTAGAACAGGAAACGCCCAATGATCTCTCCAACGAGGATCATCAGGCAGGAAAGATAAACCGGCATCATCAAACTTTGTGGGGTGGAGTGCCGCCTATACATTCTCAACACCGCGAACACAAGGGAGCCGGATGCATAAATCAGGGAAATCAAACGCAACAGAAAGAGTGGCAAGTAAAGGTCAACGATCAGGCTCAAACTTGTGACGGCAATCAAATCTCCCTGGGCAAGAAGTCGAATCTGGATATAGACAATTACGAAGCTTGCCACTACGAGAATGACATTTAGAGCGCTCAATCCGCTGTAGGAGTGGCAAATCACCCGCGTACGCAATTCGACATCTTCCGCATTTTTAATTTCAGAGAACTTCAGGTCCAGCATTAGCAAACTGGCTATCGTCATGCCTCCCAGCATTAACGAGGTGACATAAAAGGAAACAATGACGGACGTCGAATTCCACGCCACCTGTGTGGGGATGAGATAAATGCGAGCCATGCAGTAGATCAGGATGATGCCGAACAGGATCGCCAGCCAGCCAAGCCCGGTAATCAACCGTCTGCGGTGGGTCTGAAAATAAATCAGATATACGACGCTCATGGTTGTCAGGAAAAAAAGAGCGGTAAACACAATCTCACGGCTTAGCCAGGAAGTTTTGAAATTCAGCACTGCCAGAAAGGAGTGAAACGGCTTGCTCAAGTGGAAATGGGCGCCTCCCATGGCGACTGCTGCAGTAAAGGCAATCACCAGAATCGGGTTACTGATGATGCGGTCGATTTCCCGCGCACTGAACTTCGGACCTGCTAGGTGGCGGATCAACCATAACACAAAAAAGGCTCCCACCGCCAGTTGCATCAAAATTGTATAAACAGGCAAAGCCCATTCACGCACATTCATGGTTTCTTTTGCTCCAGGGTTAATGTCATCTCAGTGAATTACCACGCTTTGCTTTGGCAGTCTCTCCTGTGTCAGACAGGGAAGCTTGCATTCGATACAGGTGCCCTTTACGCCATCGGATTTGATATCCAGTCGTCCGCCGACGCTTTCCGCGCGTTCCCGCATGGTCTGCAAACCGAAGCTGCGTTTCGAGCCTGTCATTTGGAATCCTGTCCCGTTATCAACCACCTGCATGCGAATATGGTCGCCATCCTCAAGCCTTTCCTTGCGTATGACCACATCCACCTGCCCAGCTTGAGCGTGCTTGCGGACGTTCGTCAGCGCCTCCTGCAAAATACAGACAAGCTGCACTTCGGCAATCGAAGAGAGATTCAAGTCTCCACCCACTTGATATGAAAAACTCGTCCCCACGCCGGTTTGAATGCCAAATTCAGTCAGGTATTCCTCCGCTGCAGTTTCGAGTCCCTTCTCCTGCGCAAGGGTGGTACGCAAACTCAAAATGTTCTCACGCACGTCGGCATGAGCGGTTTGAATGGCGCGCCGCATTTGCAAAAGCTCATCCTGAAGTTTTTCGACCTTACCTTGATTCAAAAGTGAGCCAAGCGTTTGTGTTTGCAGGTTTAGATATCCCAACACCTGCGCCAGCCCGTCGTGCATCTCGCGTGCAATGCGTCCACGCTCCTGAACGATGGAGAGGGATTGCAACTGGGATGTCATCAAGCCGTGTTGGATGGCGATGGCAATCTGGTCTGCCATGCTTTCTAGCCATATAACGTCTGTTTCCAAAAATTGTTCGTCCGTATAACGGGAGACCCACAACGCGCCTATGGTCGTGTTCTCCAGTTTCAACGGCACAGCCATGACAGCCTTCGCCGCTTCTTGTGTAAAAAAACAGATGCCCTCGACCTGCTCCACAGGTTCCCCGCCCGACGAACGATATGGAAAAGCGTTGCTCAACAGGTTTGCGATAATGGGGTTGTCTACCGTTACCACTTCCTTTGTTACCAGGCTGGTACTCCCGCCACTCGAATAACACTTGAGGTCAAGCTGTGTTTTTTCCTGATCCAGGATGGCAAGACCAATAAAATCTGTTCGCAATAAATGCGCGATTGTGTCTAGAATGTAGACGAGGATATCGTCTACATTTTCCAGTTCGGCAATGTGACGGCTGATGTTGACCAGGGCATTTGTCCAATTTTCCGCCGTCTGCCGCGCCAGAATTTGAGCCTCGAATGCCTCCCTTTGAGCGCGGTCCCGCTCGTGTTGAAGTTCCCGCACCTGACGCTTACGGATGGCTTCAAAAACATCCAGCGCCTTCACAACAAAGAACATAACGATTACCGCTGAGATCATACGCCAGATTTCGATTGGGATACCCGTCGTATTCAAGACACTTTGATAATCCAACCAGGCGTTCAATCCATATTGACGGCTGATCTCGATACTTTCCCCGCTAAAAGCATTATGGATTACGCGATCATAGTTGTAATAGGACGCCGGTCCATAAGGGGCGGCAGGCACGATCAACCCCATCACCACGGCTTCGAAAAGAAATGCCAGCCCTGCTCCAAGCATAAGGGTGGACACGTCGTACAACCCTAGTTTTCTTTGCGAATACCACTGACGCAGGAAGCCGATCCCAGCCAGAAAACTGCCGGGCAAATAAAGCAGGTAACGTGTCCAGATTTCGATGGGGATTTCGATGGGAGATGGCGTGATGAAGGTGGTTGCCGCGTAGGTGATGACAAACGCAATGGGGACGATGAGAATGCCGGGGATAAAAACGCTCCACGCCGGCAGGGGATTCAGGTTGTTGAGAATTCCCCATCCAAAGCGGAGAAGGATCAACCCCGTCAGAAGGTGCAAAGTCACCCGCAGGATGCTCAGGACATTTGCAATTCCTTCAAGTGACCCGCTGTACAGGAACATATCCACCCAACCTGCGGCACCGCCTACGAAACCAAACGCAGCCAACCAAGGCAGTTCCTTTTTTAGAGGAAAATCCCCCTCCCGCCTTAATTGCAAATACGCAGCCAGCCCCAACCCTTCAAAAGCCAGACCATAAACAAAATATAGAAGAATCACCGGTATTAATCACCTAATTTACTTTTGAGGAGACACAAACGCAATTTTAAAAACTTGCGTGGTTATTCTATCGACTTTTTAATCCGCTGGCAATGACTAATATCATAATTTGCAGAGTTTTTGTCATGAAAGTCTCCTGTAAATTTGCAAATGCCATTACTCACATCTTTCTTCCCCTGTATTGGCTACTTGAGTTATCCACTCGGAATTATGAGGTAAAAACGGAGTATCAAGCTGTTTTACCTTCATCATAAATTTCCGGGAGTAGCAATCAACTTCAAGAAGCAACGTTCATTTTTTAGCCCTCTCACAGTGTTCAATTTGACCGGTTTTGGTTTGTACAGTAGCAAAGCGAGATACGTGATCGCGGGTTCGTAAAAAGATGCCCGATGATGGAACTCGCAGTGCGTAACTATTTTTCACACCTGTTTTCCCGCTAAAATCGCCAATAGTAAACAAAAAAACCGACCTTTTAGGGTCGATTCTCTTGTTTACTATTGGCGGTCCCGACGGGCTACGCAGCCATAGTTACAACCCCATGCAAGTGATCCCGCCCGGGCTTTCATTGGAAGAAGCCTTTGCTATGGTAAAGAAATTGCAGAACGCTAAAGAAAATATGCCAGAAGAATCCAGTTAGGACGCTTTTGGGCTTGCTCGGTTGTAAGCGCCTCACACTATTTGTGTGGGGCGCTTTTGATTCCCACATATCTTTTGGCACGCTTAAGAAAATCTTCTATCTAATCCCCCAACCCAAAGAAAATGACCGACACGAGTCGGATAAACATCCCACGCTTGAAAGGAGAGAAACCCTCACCAATATCCGGTCTCCCCATCTTGGGAGTCACATTCTCAAAAAGACTCTGAAATGTACAAAGACGAGAACGGAAAAATAAACCATGACGCCGTTTGTCCACATCAAGTTTTGGATACTGCGTAGTGCAAAAAAATAAAACAATAACCCCACACCCTGGAGGTATGAATGTCAATTGAAAAAATCTTCATCGCAATCATCTGCTGGAACCTCATCGCCTGGCTATTCTGGATGTCCCATCGACTGTTCAATCGTTCCAGACTTGAGCATCGTCGTTTGGTGGAAGAAAAACAAGCCGCCAACGAGAACAAGCCATGATTTTCCGCTTGAAACAATAAACCCACACCCTGGAGGTATGAATGTCACTCGAACAAACTCTTTTTCTCCTCATCTGTCAACGACAATTAGAAATGGACATGGCGACAATTAGAAAT
>CAMCQT010000187.1 GCA_945877125.1 Candidatus Brevifilum fermentans
GTTCGTTCTCTCATCAGTAGCCTCACTTGGGCGTCGGTTGCGGTCATCGGCTCTCCTTCTTCTGAAGAGTCTATCCGTTTCCGAGACCTTATCGGTGGGCATTTCTAGTTGTCGTCGGGGGGTAATTCTAATTGTCGTTAACCGATCCATTCGTTCGCGCGCAAACTGCGCCGCGGTTTGTCGCCCCGGACGATTTTCTTTCCCCACTTCATAAGCGAAGCGCAACATCTTTTCCGATACCTTTTCGGGTTCTGCGAAACGGTCTGCCACTTTGCGCGCCAGCACATACCAGACGGTAACCAACAACTTCCGCGCGATCGCCACGATCGCTCTGTTGTAACCGATCCGCGGCTGCAGTCGCGCCAGTTCCGCCTTCCAATGCGGATGGCTGTTCGCCACCACATGCGCCGCTTCCACCATGACCACACGCAGGTCTCGTCTGCCCGCTTTCGTGATCTTTCCCGTACGCGTTGTCATCCCGCTATCATGCACTCGCGTTCCCAGTCCTGCATACCCAACCAGATGTTTTGCATCTTCAAAGCGAGTGATATCGCCAATCGCTGCATAAACCGTCACCGCGCTGATCACCCCAAAACCGGAATGGAGTTACGGATTCCGAGGGGCATGTCTCCTTCAACTTGCCGGTTGGGGCATACCGCTTCCGCGCCGATCTCAACGGTACGCAATTCTGGAGCGACAAAGCGAAT
Source organism: Candidatus Brevifilum fermentans (assembly GCA_945877125.1). Classification (GTDB taxonomy): domain Bacteria; phylum Chloroflexota; class Anaerolineae; order Anaerolineales; family Villigracilaceae; genus Villigracilis. The sequence goes on from CAMCQT010000187.1 coordinate 708, forward strand.
GAATGCGGCGTTCCAAGTTGCAAACAGGTCGAAATCACCGTATCCAAGCCTGTCACTGTCACTGTGCTCGACAGCGCCTCCACGCCGAAGGAGGGCTTGAAGGTCTATGCCTTCGACGGAACACGCTACACGGGATACAACGGAACCACCAACGCAAACGGACAGGCGATCCTCACCCTGCCCGAAGGTAGTTACCGCTTCCGCGCCGATTTGAACGGAACGCAATTCTGGAGCGCCACAGAAAATAGTTGCGCCATTCCGGGCTGTGAGAACGCTGCCGTCACTGTATCTTTGCCTGTCACTGTCACCGTGCTGGATACGGATTCAACGCCCAAAGTGGGTTTGAATGTCTATGCCTTCGATGAAACAACGTACAGCGGATATCACCTAGCCACCGATGCAAACGGGCAAGTCATCTTTACCCTGCCGCAAGGCAATTACCGCTTCCGCGCCGATTTGAACGGCACACAGTTCTGGAGCGGCAGTATGAACCATTGCGACCCGAACAACGTATGTGCAGCGCCTGTCATTACTGTCACCAAACCTGTGACCGTGACTGTGTTAGATACCGTGAATGTCTTGTATCCCAACCTGTCCGTCTACGCTTTCGATGGAACAACCTACACGGGCTATCATGGAACAACCGATGCCAAAGGACAGGTGACGTTGACCCTGCCACAAGGTAACTACCGCTTCCGCGCCGATTACAACGACACTCAGTTCTGGAGTGCCACAGAGAACAATTGCACCCTCCCAGGCTGCGGAAACACAGCCGTCACCCTGCCCGGTGGATTTATAAAGAATGAGGTCACCATTGACTACACCTACGACCCGCTCTACCGCCTGACCACAGTTGACTACTCCAACGGCGATGCCTATCGCTATGCCTATGATTCCGTCGGCAATAGACTGATGCAGGAGAGCATGGTCAAAGGTCTAACATCGAATGTCGATTATCAATATGACATCGCCAACCGCCTCGCGGACGTGGACGGCGTGGCTTATGTTTACGACGCCAACGGCAACCTGCTGAACGACGGCATGAATGAGTATGTCTACGACCCTGCCAATCGGCTGACCACGGTCAACGGTCTATCGTCCACGGTCTCGTATGGCTATAACGGTTTGGGTGATAGACTCAGCCAGAATGGAGTCAACTACACATTGGACTTGAATTCTGGTTTGACCCAAGTATTGAGCGATGGCACAACCACCTACACCTACGGACTGGGACGCATCTCGCAACAACAGGGAACCACCCCCGAATACTTCCTCGGTGATGCTTTGGGATCCGTGCGTCAACTTACCTCACAGAGCGGAGCGGTAACGTATGCCGCGTCTTACGACCCATACGGTGTGGTCACTCAATCGGGCGGAGCTTCCAACACGGAGTATGGATTCACCGGCGAAGCCACCTCTGGGGATTCCACACAGTTGATATATTTGAGGGCTCGCTGGTATAACCCTGCCGATGGGAGGTTCCAGTCAAGGGATACATGGGAGGGGGATATAAATCATCCCTTGTCGCTAAATCGGTGGGGGTATGTAGAAGGGAATCCGGTCAACAGAAACGATCCGTCTGGCTACTGCTCGTATGATGTTAAAAAGAACATCGATTATGTAGAAAAGAATTTCGCCCTCTCAAAATGGTATTGGTTAGATACCTATGTCGCCGCTGGCATAGCTACTCAATGTTGGGCAACGGTTCTAGACTTAGGGGCGAAGGAAGGCTCTGGTAAGGGGCCAGCTCAAACAAGTGACGAAGAATTACGAACGCCTTGGGGGGAGAAAACTGAAGGAAATGAATATGTTTATGGCAAGCTGTGTTATATATTAATTGGTACAGGACAGGTTCATAGAGAAGATTTATCATGCTCAATTTGTAAGACATACGACGAAATGGTCGCTGAATATGGTGAAGGAAATTTTAAAGAGGAAACGCCAGTTGATCAAACGACAAACAGCGGTGCTGTTATGTCCATGCGAAGACGGATTTGGCAGGTACTAAATAAATGCACAAACTGTACTGATACTGACAGATTTATTGCAGCCGCCTTGGCCCAAGATGTACAGATCAACATGAATCAAATGGAATACACCTCAGGAAAGAAAAAAAATTCAAGTCGATTCCCACAAGAAACAGACGGTTTAAATATAGATTGGAAAAAGTACTGGGAAAAGCATGGAAAAAACTGGAATGAAAGCTACGAGCAAATCAATCGGTTTGACGATGCGGTAACAGCGTTATACAGCCGTGGTTGGGGCACTCCAAATCTTGATCGTGCAGGGATAGACAGCTTAAAACATTAGGAATCAGATTGCTATGAATAAACAGTCTAAAATAAAAAAAACAACTATGTTGGTGGTTCTTGCCATCGTATGCCTTTGCATTTTTGTAGGATATGAATTGCGCCTTTTAAAGGAAAGACAGTTCTACAATGAGTTTCCTTCATCTGTTAATAGCCCAGACAGTTCTTCCGTGTATGAAATTGACCCTGAGACATTACTCTTGTCTTTAGCTCAAAAGAACAGAAAGGTGTTTAATCCCATTACCGCTACTTCAGCGGTTGATACCCCTTTGCCCGCAAATTCCTTCCCTTGGACACAAGCAGATTATTTAAAAATCGCTGGCGTCTTGGCGCAAACCCAATCGAAGAAAGATATGAATGGCTGGGATATATTCAGTATGTTTTTTGATAAGAATTGCGTTGACAATCCAAAAGGATTTGACTCTGGAAACATTATTTATTTCAAAACCCACGCACAAGACTTTTTACAATACCAAACAATCACAATAAATATTAACCCCTTGTTCAAGGAGGCAAGTTTTGGAGAAAATTATTTTCCTCGCCCATTATTTGGATGGGCAAGCGTAAAAGCAAATAGTTTCGAGATAACCGCTGATGAAGCACTCCATATAGCAGAAGACAAAGGGGGAAAAGAGGCTCGTTTAAAGGTTGATAATGTGTGCGATATTACCATCAACAACAGTCTTGCCTACTTTAGAAATAACGATTGGATAGTAACCTACAGCCCAAATCTGTTTAAAATTCATATTGACCCATATTCTGGTAAGTACAAAATTATTAATATGGGTAAGTAGTGGATAAACTATTTTCGGGAGGTGCCATACAAGTTGCCTCCACTCTACTAAATAACTAGACACCAAGTATCCACATTCAAGTGCCAGGAAGTATAGTTTGTGCTTCCTGGCACTCCTCTTTTACCTTTTATGACTCGCCAGTTGAAAATCTCTCACCACCGTACTGTCATGTACCCTTGCATATCTCAGAGTGGTCTCCACATATCTGTGACCTAAAATCCTCTGCACGCCAAGGATGGACATGCCCGCATTGAGCAGCATCGAAGCGCAGGTGTGGCGAAGTTGATGCGGAGTGATGTGAAATCCGTATCGCCTGCCCATCGTCCCCAGGCGGGATAAGCAGTAGCGAGAGTTCAATGGCAGACCGCGATAAGTGAAAACATATTCTGAATTTCTCGGCAGGCTGTTGAGCGCCTGAACCGTTTGCGGGCTGAGAAAAACCATACGGCTTTGCAGTCCCTTGGATTCGTGGATGCGAATCGTTTGTGATTGCAAATCAACATCGCGCCAACGCAGGGAGCGGACTTCACAGGTGCGGAGGCCGCTGGTGAGCATCAGCATGATCCAGGCGCGATCCAGTGGGGTAATGGCAGCTTGCAGCAGGCTTCTGACCTGACTCGCGGTCAAGTCGCGCGGCAGAGATTCGCCTGTTTTCAGCGGGCGGACTTCCAGCATGGTCTCGCAAATCGGAATGCCCTCGTTTTTCACATGGCGCAGGAACGATTGAATTTTCCGCAGGGTGGTATTCAGGCTGGAGGGCTGGACACCACTCTGCATCCGCGCCTGAACATGAGCGAACCAAACTCTTGGAATGATGCCTTGTACACAGGTCAATTTCACGGCGCGGGAAAATACCGATAGCTCAGAGAGCAGGTTTTGGGTGAGATGGATGCGATTCTCCTCCTGCCAGGAACGGGAATAATGGATCACATATTCGCGAATGGCATCCGCCAATTCAGGCGTAAGTCCTCGAAGATACCCATCCCAATTGACATCCGACTGGCGGTTCATGATAAATTCTCCCACGCGCGTTGAATGGCTCGGTGGTATTCGGCTTGCAGGGCGGGGTTCGAGATGCGGGCATATATCTGCGTGGTGCGCGGACTGCGATGTCCGAGAAGTTTTTGGAGAGACGTGAGCGGCAAGTTCGCCTCCGCCATGCGCCTGCCGAAGGCGTGGCGAAATTGATGGCAGGTAACTTGGACGCCCGCTTTTTGACAGTACTCTTGCAGAATAAATTGGATGCCGGTTACAGAAAGTCGTTTGCCACGCTGGGAAATGAAAACCGCCCGATCATTTCTGACCGGGCGGCTGGTGAGCCAATCGTGAAGTGCGGAGTGTGCTGGCGGCGGAAGGTAGACCACACGCTGCCTATCTCCCTTGCCATGAACTTTCAGGCGGGGTGGATCATCACCGAGGAGCACATCGTCCAAAGAGAGGTTGTGAATTTCTCCTACTCGCAATCCGCATTCGAGCATGAGGGCGAACATGGCTTTGTCGCGTTTGTCGTGGATGCCAGCGAAGAGAAGTTCGATCTGTTCTTCGCTGGCATCGCGCGGAAGCGGATGCGGTTTGCTGAGGAAGTGTCGCTTTGAGATGACCGGACATTCGACAGGTTCTTCATTGACGACGGAGAGGAAATAATCGAGTAGGGAGCGGCGGCTAACCGCTCCCTCTCACACCACCGGACATGCGGGTCCGCATCCGGCGGTTCAATGAGAATAACGTAATTGGTTGTATCGTTCGGTAATACTTTCAAGCCCTGTGCTTCGCCAATAGGCGTTGTTCAGG
>CAMCQT010000188.1 GCA_945877125.1 Candidatus Brevifilum fermentans
GTTATTGGTGGATCCCTGTTGTAGCCCCGATCGTGGGCGGCATCATTGGTATCTATCTGTATGACTTCTTCGTCACTGCCTACCTTCCCAAGAAATAATACTTGTTTTTGGATACCAATGGAGGTAGTCCATGAAAAAACTTATCAACAAACCTGAAAATGTAGTACGCGAGGCGCTTGAGGCGATTGCAATTGCCCACGCTGACCTCCTAACAGTTCACTTTGACCCCAATTTTATTATGCGGGCCGACGGCCCCATAAAGGGTAAAGTTGGCGTTATCTCCGGCGGCGGTTCGGGTCATGAGCCTATGCATGGTGGTTTTGTTGGAATGGGTATGTTGGACGCGGCTTGCCCGGGTGCAGTATTTACCTCCCCCACTCCTGATCAAATGCTCGAAGCAACAAAAGCTGTGAACGGCGGCGCTGGTGTTCTGCATATCGTCAAGAACTATACAGGCGATATTATGAACTTCGAGATGGCTGCTGAACTGGCTCGTGCGGAAGGCATCGACGTAGAAGCTGTGGTAACCGATGACGACGTAGCAGTGAAAGATAGTCTCTACACTGCCGGACGCCGTGGTGTCGGCGTGACAGTTCTTGCTGAAAAGTTGTGTGGCGCTGCCGCAGAACAGAAACGCTCGCTCAAAGAAGTGGCTGACATATGCCGCAAGGCAAAGGGTTTTGGCCGCTCAATGGGCATGGCGCTGACATCCTGCACAGTACCCCATGCTGGCAAGCCTACCTTTGACCTGCCCGAAGATCAGATGGAAATCGGTATTGGTATTCATGGCGAGCCAGGACGTATTCGTATGCCGCTCAAGAGCGCAGACGAAATCACTGAAATGCTCATGGAGCCCATCATCAGCGATATTCCCTACAAACCTGGTGATGAAGTACTGATGTTCGTCAATGGCTTGGGTGGAACCCCTCCGATTGAACTCTACATCATCTATCGCAAAGCGCATGAAATCGCAACCAAGCACGGACTGAAAGTTGTTCGCAGTCTGGTTGGCCCGTACATGACAAGCCTCGAAATGGCCGGCACATCCATTACACTATTGAAGATGGATGCGGACATGCTCAAGTTGTGGGATGCTCCTGTTAAAACACCCGCTTTACGCTGGGGCGCCTAATTTTCGAATTTCAAAAATCAGGGCGGTCTAGTACCGCCCTGATTTACGCCAATGGAGTGGAATATGCCTGTATATCGTGACGATGTTGTTGCCTGGATCAAAGCTGTTGGCGAAATGATCGCTGAAAACAGCAGTTATCTAACAGAACTTGATTCAGCCATTGGAGACGCAGACCATGGCGCTAACATGGAACGCGGATTTAAGGCTGTACTCAACAAACTACCTGAGATCAGCGACAAAGATATAGGCACAATCTTTAAAACCGTTGGTATGACTTTACTTTCCACCGTGGGTGGGGCGGGCGGCCCGTTGTATGGGACATGGTTCTTGCAGGCAGGCATGAAAACAGCCGGTAAGATGGAACTTACACTTGCAGACTGGACAGAGGCTCTTGAAGCCTCTCTTAGTGGCGTTGTAATGCGGGGAAAAGCTGAACTGGGCGATAAAACCATGGTGGATGCGCTCACGCCTGCTGTTAACGCGCTAAAACAAGCTATTCAAGAAAACCAGCCCATTAACGCGGCACTCGAACTATCTGCGGATTCAGCTAAAAAAGGGATGGAGGGTACTATTCCACTTGTTGCACGCAAAGGACGCGCCAGTTATTTGGGCGAGCGCAGCGCCGGACACCAAGACCCGGGAGCAACATCCACCTATTTGATGCTGAAAGTCGCCGCCGAGACATGGAAAAAAAGTATTTGATACGCGTAAGCTGCCAGACTTTCCAGATTGTAACGACTGAAAGAGTGCAAGCGCCTCAACAAGGCACTTGCATGTTGTGAAATTCAATTTCAAAACCATTTCTATCATACATAAGGAGTACTAAAATGGCTAAATATTCTGTCGCAATAGATCAAGGCACTACCAGCACCCGCTTCATGATCTTCGACCATGCAGGCCAGGTAGTCGGCATTGATCAAAAAGAACACGAACAGATCTTCCCCAAGCCAGGCTGGGTTGAACACGACGCGAATGAAATCTGGACCCGCACACAGGAAGTCATCGCAGGCGCATTGAAGAAAGGTAATATCTCCACAAAAGACATCGCTGCTGTCGGTATTACCAATCAGCGCGAAACCACCGTCGTTTGGGAAAAAGCAACTGGCAAGCCCGTTTACAACGCCATCGTTTGGCAAGACACCCGTACCGACCAAATTTGCAACGAACTTGCAAAAGACGGTGGACAGGATCGCTTCCGCACCAAAGTTGGTCTCCCACTCGCCACATATTTCTCTGGACCGAAAGTCAAGTGGATTCTCGACAATGTTGACGGCGTCCGCGCGAAAGCTGAAAAAGGCGAAGTACTCTTCGGCAATATCGACGCTTGGGTCATCTGGAACCTGACCGGCGGTCCCAAGGGCGGCGTACATGTAACAGATGTTTCCAATGCCTCCCGCACCATGTTGATGAACCTCGAAACATTGGACTGGGATGCCGACATGCTCAAAGTCATGGACATTCCGCGCGCCATGCTCCCTGCCATCAAAGCCTCCTCCGAAGTCTACGGCTACGCTGTGGGCGCTCTCGAAGGCATCGCGGTTGCTGGCGACTTGGGCGATCAACAGGCTGCTCTCTTCGGTCAGACATGCTTCAGCGCTGGCGAAGCGAAGAATACCTATGGCACCGGCTGCTTCATGCTTCTCAACACCGGCACCAAGCCCGTACAATCCAAGAATGGTCTGTTGACCACCTTGGGTTACAAGATCGGTAGTGAACCCGCCGTATACTGCCTCGAAGGCTCCATCGCCATCACCGGCGCTTTGGTTCAATGGCTGCGCGACAATCTTCAGATGATCGAAAAATCAACTGATATTGAACCGCTTGCCCGCACCGTTGAGGACAACGGCGGTATCTATTTCGTACCCGCCTTCTCTGGCTTATTTGCTCCTTACTGGAAGAGCGACGCCCGTGGCGCCATCGTAGGCATGACCCGCTACGTCACCCGTGGACATATCGCCCGCGCCGCCCTCGAAGCGACTGCTTTCCAAACCCGCGAAGTGTTGGATGCCATGAATAAGGACTCTGGCGTAGATCTGACCGCCCTGAAAGTTGATGGTGGTATGGTCTATGACGAATTGCTCATGCAATTCCAGTCTGACATCCTCGGCGTACCCGTTGTCCGCCCGCAAGTTGCTGAAACCACCGCCCTCGGCGCTGCTTACGCTGCCGGCTTGGCAGTTGGCTTCTGGACAAGCGTGGAAGACCTCCGCACCAATTGGGCGAAGGACAAAGAATGGAAGCCGCAGATGGACGCAACCCTGCGCGACAAGGAATACAAGAACTGGAAGAAGGCCGTTACCCGCACCTTCGACTGGGTCGAGTAATCTCTCTGTTTACATTAGGAGGGGTGGTCAATCCACCCCTCCTTTTTAACTAAAAATTTTGCCGAAAATAAACATTAAATTCTCCCTGGAGCCAGCCGTGGCAAATAAAAAGAAATTAAAAGCTGACAAGAAATCCAAATCAAATACATTTTTGCCGCCGCCTAAGCCATGGATTTCAATGCGGAATGGCAGCATTATCATCGTATTTACAAGCATTGGCATGGCTGTGTTGACTGCCCTACAAGTAGCGCCAATTAAAGGTTGGCTAGAGGCGACCTTTTGGGGCGTGTTATTTGGCGGCTTGATCTGGCTTATTTTCTTTGGCATGATCTATATTCAACGTTTTTTGAAACGATAATTTCTAGTTAGATTAAATGGTTCTTTCAGAAAATACCCTGCCCATCTTTAACGGTAACTGGGAATATCAGTGGGCGCCATACGACCTGCCAACCTATCAAGCAGTGCTCGAACAGTTACAACCCGATGATGTCGTTTTAGACATCGGCGCTGGCGACCTGCGCCTGGCACGGCAAATGGCAGGAATTGTCCGCAAGGTATACAGCATTGAGATTAACCCTGAGATACTTGCTCAGGGGCTGGAAAAAGATGAGCCGCTGCCGGGCAATCTAATCACAATCTGCGGCGATGCCCAAACGATGGATTTCCCACCTGAAATTACAATTGGCGTCCTGTTAATGCGGCACTGTACCCATTTTACAGAGTACGCAAACAAACTAAAAGATATTGGTTGCCAAAGAATAATTACAAACGCCCGCTGGCGCATGAGTGTCGAAACTGTTGACTTACTTGCGCCGCGAATTAAGTTTGAACAAGTAAAGATTGGTTCGTATGCTTGCTGGTGCGGAGCAGTCGGTTTTATTCAAGGTCCGCTTGAACTGCTAACACCTGAAAACAACGCAATTATTCATGAAGTTATTGATTGTCCGAATTGTTTGCATCACAAATCCAAAAACTAAATTCAAGTATGGAGTTGTCGCTTATGAGCAAACCACATGCAATTATCGTGGGGGCAGGTTTTACTGGAACCGCCACAGCCCACGATCTGGCGTTACGCGGATTTGACGTAACCGTAATTGACCGCGGTGACATCTGCAATGGAACTTCTGGTCGTACGCACGGATTGTTGCATTGCGGCGGACGTTACGCCGTCAAAGACCAGGAATCAGCCATTGAGTGCATTGATGAAAATCTTCTTCTGCGAAAAATAGCACCCATGGCCATTGAGCCAAACGGTGGCATGTTCATCGCTTTGAACGAGAGTGACTTGCAATATGGCGAGTCCTTCATCGAAGGCTGCGAGGCTTGTCACATTCCGCTTGAAGAGATCACGCCCAAGAAAGCCCTGCAACTTGAGCCGAACATCAACCCCAGCCTGTTGACTGCGTTTTTGGTACCCGATGGAACTTTTGACCCGTTGCGTTTGGCGCTTTCATTTGCCGCCACCGCCAAAAAGAACGGCGCAAAATTCCGCACCTTCACAGAAGCCAAAGCCCTGATTCGAGATGGGAAAGGCGCAATTGTTGGAGTCACCATCCTTGACCGCGCCTCCAATAAACAGTCTGAACTGCGCGGCGATATCGTTGTCAATGCCACCGGCGCTTGGGCTGGAGAAATTGCAGAAATGGCAGGCGCAGACGTTCCGGTCAAACCTACTCCCGGCGTGATGGTGGCGTACGATCAGCGTTTTGTACAACGCGCCATCAATCGCCTCAACAACCCTGGCGATGGCGACATCGTTTTGCCGCAACGCCGCATGGTCGTCGTGGGCACCACCTCTTACGAGATCACCGATTTGGATTACGTGCCCGTTCTTGAAGACCACGTCCAACTCATGCTGGAGCGCGGCGCGGAACTTATCCCCGGCATACGCAATGCCAAAGTACGCGGAAAATATATGGCAACCCGACCCTTAATCGGCGGCGGAATGGGACGCAGCTCTGCTCGTACATTCAAATGCTACGACCACAAAGAAACAGACAATGTGGATGGGCTGGTTACCATCACCGGCGGAAAAGCCACCACGTTGCGCGCCATGGCAGAAAAGACAGCGGACGTTGTTTGCGAAAAACTCGGCATCAACACACCCTGCACCACCAAAGATGT
>CAMCQT010000189.1 GCA_945877125.1 Candidatus Brevifilum fermentans
CCCTCGCCCTAGTCGCCATCTTCCTCCTCTCCGCGTTGATTGGACGGTACCCCGTGCCAGGGTTTATTTCTTTTGAGCGTCTCACAAATGACGAACTCGCGCAACGACTTTTATTCAACCTGCGCCTGCCGCGCTTGTTGACTGCCCTGCTGCTCGGCATGACGCTCTCGGCGGCGGGGATGGTTTTTCAACTGCTGTTCAGCAATCCGCTGGTAGAGCCTGGCTTTCTCGGCGTCTCGCAGGGAGCCGCTTTCGGCGCAGCGTTTTCCATCGTCTTTTTGGGCGGCTCGGCGCTTGTCACTCAAACCAGCGCCTCGCTTTTTGCGCTGGCAGGCTTGGGACTCTCCTATCTGCTCGCGCATCGCCTGCGCTACGGAGGCTGGGTGCTGCGCCTCGTGCTGGCGGGGATTGCCGTCTCGGCGCTTTTTTCCTCTGGCTTGGGCTTGCTCAAATATCTCGCCGACCCGCTCACCCAATTACCCGAAATCACCTTCTGGCTGCTCGGTGGATTGGCAAGCCTGACTTGGGGCAAACTTCTCAGTATTCTACCCATCGTCATCGTCGGGCTGGTCGTCATTTATCTCTTCCGCTGGAGGCTCAACCTGCTGGCGCTCAACGAACAGACCTCCTTCTCGCTCGGCGTCGCGGCGGGTCGTGAACGCTGGCTGCTGATTCTCGCCGCCGTCCTGCCCACCGCCGTCCTTATCTCGGTCAGCGGCATGGTCGGCTGGGTCGGGCTGATCATCCCGCACATCGCCCGCCGCCTGTTCCGCACCGACGCCCGTTTCAGCTTGCCCGCTTCCATGCTCCTCGGCGGCATCTTCACCATGCTCTGCGACGATCTCGCCCGCACCCTGCTGGCAGGCGAAATTCCGCTCGGCATCCTCACCTCCCTCTTCGGCGCAATTATTTTTCTCTTTCTCATGGTTTTCCAACAATCCAAGCCCCACTGATTACTGATTACTGATTACTGATGACTGTTCCCCTTCTCTCCTTCCGCAATGTTTCTTTTGGCTATCATCCGTCTCATCCCATTTTGAAGGATGTGGATTTTGACCTGCGCCCTGGGCGGATTGCCGCGATTCTGGGACCGAACGGCGCAGGCAAGACGACGCTTCTTTCCCTCACTTTGGGCTGGCTCTCCGCGTGGACGGGGGAGATTCACCTGTCGGGGAATCCCCTTCGCGCCCTCCCGCCCCGTGAGCGTGGACGCCTGATGGCGCTCGTCCCGCAGAGCGAACACACGCCCTTCGACTATACCGTCCTCGAATACACGTTGATGGGACGCGCCCCGCACCTGCCTCCGCTCGAAATGCCCACCGCCGCCGACAACGAAATCGCGCTGAACGCCCTCGATCAGGTTGGCATCGCCGCCCTCGCCCAACGCCCCGTCCCGCAGTTAAGCGGCGGCGAACGTCAACTCCTGCTCCTCGCCCGCGCCCTGACCCAACTCGCCAATCCCCAATCTCCAATTACCAATCACCATTTACTGCTCTTGGACGAACCCACCGCCCACCTCGACCTGCACAACAAATTCCGCATCATCGAAATCATGCGCCGCTTGCGCGACTCTGGCGTGACGCTGTTGATGACCAACCACGAACCCGATGTCGTGCTCGCCGTCGCCGACGACGTTCTGCTGATGGAGTCGGGCGTCCCGCCACAGTTCGGCACACTGGACGAAGTCTTCACCGCCGAATCTCTTAGCCGCATTTATCGGCTTTCCATCCGCCTGGTGCAAGTGAATGGACACAAACAGGTATTGTGGACATGAGTCAACTCGATGATGGAGTCCAGAAGTTCTATTTCTGGCGCAACGATTATTCGTAATCCAAAGCATTTACGACGATTGTGATACCGTTGTAAAAATGCGCTCAAAGAAAGGCAAAATCTCAAGCGACACGGGGTAATCTTTAATCAACATGGAGCCGTGAAAGATTTGTTTTGTCCAGTGATCCTGCCATGTGCCGGGCGGAAGATAAATATCGCGTTGGCGCACTTGGGGAAATAAAACAGGGGCAACGAGAATATCGTCACCCAGCAAAAATTCATCGTCGCAAGTCAAAGCGGTTTCGCTATTCACATCCAACCAGAAGACAGGGCGGATGATGGGTGCGCCTGTGCGCGTGGATTCTTTGGCAATCTCAAAAATATTTGGCGCGAATTCGGTGTGTAGTTTCGCATAGCGACGGCAGAGTTCGGCGCTTTGCTCGCCATATTCCCAGGGCGGCAGGCTGAACTGCATGGCGGGCAGCAGCGCGTTCAACTGCGTCCAGCGGATCATCATTTCGGCATCGGCTTTTTCATCGTACTCGTTTCCTCCGATCATGTCGGGCAAAATGAACGGATAGCCCGCCAAGCCGAGCGCGAGGATGCCCGTCAGCACGGAATGCAAGCCGTTGTCCAAGCCCCACGAAGTGGTCTTGTCCCATTGGCGGAAGAAAATCGGCGCGGTCTGATTCTTCCAACCTGAGCGAACTTCGGTCAGGCGGTGATGCTCCGCGACTGCTTCGACATAAATTTGGGTATATTCATTTGGATGAATTTTTTGATGAGTGACCGCGTCGGCGGGGAGGAAGCAAGCCTCGCCCGCGTCGAATTTAAAGCCGTCGAGTCCTGACTCAATCTGGAGGCTGGTCAGCCGTCCGAAGAACCAATCCAACGCTGACGGATTCGTCACGTCCAGCAGACCGCCGCGTCCCTGCCACCACTCAACGAGATACGGCGAGCCGTCCGCCATGCGCACAAGCCAGCCGTTTTTCGCGCCGTCGGCAAAGGCTTGCGACTGCGGATCTAAAAACGGAATCACCCACGCCGTGACCTTGAAGCCTTTGGCGTGCAGTTCGTCAATCATTTGTTTTGGATTTGGGAATCGCTGCGGGTCGAAACCGAGGTCGCCGTAATAGACCTGCCAGCGATCATCAATCTCCAGCACGTTGAACGGGTAATCGTTTTTGATGATGTCATCGGCGTACTGCAAAACGACATCCTGATTGATGGCGGTTTTGTAACGCGCCCAGGTTGTCCACGTGGGTTTGGTGAATAAATCTTCGGGCGGTGTTTCGGTGGGATGCCCGAAATGCGCGACGAGTTTTTTGTACGCTTCGACAGCATTCTCGGAGAAGGAAATTTTCAAATCCAGCGCGTCCCCTTTGAACGTAAAAAGCCCATCGCCCAGTTTGCCTGAGTCATAAAATGGACGGTCGCTGAATGCGCCGCGTCCATCGGTGATGAATGTCCACTTGAAGCGCGGATAATCCGCGGGCGGCTGGTTGATGCCGACTTCGACGGGGGAATCCGCGATGACCATTGCGCCGTTGGACGAGAACCACGCGGGGGTCAATTTTCCGCTTAAGCCAGTTGGTCCGTTGTCAAAGGTATGCAGCGGCGTGGATTGCAACATGATTTTGTTGAGCGGGAACTGCTGGTTGATGAGTTCGCCGTGTCCGTACCAGAAGCCTGGAATTTCCACCGTGACTTCTGCGGGCGAGGCGGCTGGGGATGTGGTCAAAACCCAATGGTCAGCGACCCACTCACAGCGCAGAGCGAAGCGTGGAAAATCCGCAGAGACAGAAAAATCATCGGCGCGGGGATTCGCCGTGGGCGTCGCCGAAGTCCGCACGGTCATCAACAAAATATTATTTTGTTTGAAAGAGATGGAGAAGGGGGAGGAGGTGGTTTCGAGTTGAATCATGGTTTAAACACAAAGGACACGAAGGTCACGAAGGAAAACATTAAAACCTTTGTGTTCCTTTGTGACCTTCGTGTTTAATTTTTTAGCGCGTAAATTTTTTTCCAGTCGCAAGTTCGACACTCTTGTAGGCGCCGTCGTAGATGCCGATGCTTTTGTTCTTGACGATGCAGTCGCAGAACATGGCGAGCAGGTCGTCGGCTTCGGTGAGCAGGTCGATGGCTTGCAGGGTCTGCGGGATGGTGCGGGTCTCGACCGTGCTGTCGCCGATTTCCGCGCCGCGAATCGCGCCCCACATTTCATGTCCGCCGACGCGGGCGTTGAAAATTTTGGGCACGGGATAAAACGCGAGTTCGCTGGGCTTGGTAATCATCACGTCCATGACGCGCATGAGATAGTTGGTGGCGTAGACCGCGTGGAAGGTGTTGTCGTGCAGGAAGACATGCAAGCCGTGCGCGGACTGCTTGCGAATGCCGTCGGTGAATTCTCTGGTGTCGTCCCAGGTGAAGTGGGTGTTGATGATGTCCTTGTGCTGGGCAAGTTCGGCTTGCAGCCAAGTCCAATTATCTTTGTGGTCGCCGAGATTGATGAAGAGCGCAATTTTGTCTTTCTCAATCATCGGGATGGCGTGCTCGATGATGGCTTTGAAGAGTTCGCGCTGTGCGCCCGCTCCGCCCATGGTGACTAGGAAGCGGCGCGGCTCTTTGGCATTCATGCGGCTGATGCGGTCATCGCAATCGGCTTCGATATTTTCAACGAGTTCATGGTCAACGTGATGACCTGTGAAATAAATCGCATCGGCTGGCGTGGGTTTGAGCACCTTGCCCTTGTCGTCAAATCCGCGCATGGCACGAAAGCCGTAATAGCCCGACGGAGATTGAACCGCGTGCTTTGCGCCTTCGGTCAGTTGGAACGCCATCGGCCAGTTGTCGAACATCATATCCACCACGTTGGTCATGCCACCTGAAACCGCGCCCATGGCTGTCCACATGTGCGAGGTGAGGATGGGCATATCAGAAGGAAGCGCCGAGTAAAGGTTGTGGAACAATTCACTCATTTTATAGTCTTTGATGTTGGTCTTGAGGAAGCGCCACGGCCAGCCGACGATGTAGTTGTCGAGAATAAATTGGACGAAGGGCAGAGTTGGCTCGCCAGTGGTCACTGATTCCCAAACGTATTTATTGAAGAATGAACTGCGCTGGGAAAGGCGCGAGAACCAGGAATAATTGCTGTTGCTGCGATTGATCACATCCGTGGTGATGCCGGGGATGGCAAGCAGGTCGAGCCAGTAGGGAGTAAATCCCATTGCCTTTGCGGCAGAGACCCCTGCCATGGCAATACGATAATGCCCAAACCCCATACGGATGGTGCTGACAATGACGCCGTTCTTTTTATCCACAGGCTGTCCGCTACCATTACGGACGATGTTTTTCAGCCCGAAAATCTCCGAACCGTAGGGGTGATCTTCGACGCTCAGATTGAATTTTTCATTCGGGTCGTAGTTGAATTTCTTCGCCAGCATATCCTTCCACTGGTCGGCGGCTTTAGTTTGTTGCGCTGTGATGGGGTTGCCGTACACCTCGTATCGTCCATCTTTTTTTTGTAACATGATGCACTTTCTCCTTGAATGTAAAATGATTACTCGGGAGACCCTAAAGGTTTCCAAAACCT
>CAMCQT010000190.1 GCA_945877125.1 Candidatus Brevifilum fermentans
AGGTCGAGTACTTGCGCCCATTCCCAGCGGGCGAGGGCATTGTCGATCAAAGAAGGGCGAACGACGACCACACACGGAAAATTCTTTGCCGTGTCCACGATATGAATCCCGGCGGAAAAACCGGCATTTTGTTCGAGTTCAAGTGGTCCCGCTTCATCGAGAAGGAAAAGATCACAGGTATCGATCTGCTTCAAAATGGAGTTTCCCCACTCCAGCGTCCCTGATTCCATCTGCCAGTCTTGCATTTGAATATCCCCGCCCAATTCGCCTTTGCGGTAAGCAAGGCGGCGAATTTGCCCGGTCTCCAAATCTTCGAGGCAAATGCCCATCTTTTGCCCATGCTCGAAAATGGAAGGCGAAACCAATCCACACAAATGCAGACCCCGCGCCCGTGCGCGCCCAGCCAGACCCACACACCAGAGAGTCTTGCCAGTTCCACGCGGGCCGGTAATCAACAGCAGCTTGGGTTTGTTTTCATTGGGGGAAATCAAACTCGCCAACAGGATGTCAGGCGAGTTTTTAGAGGGTTGCACAGTTTATGGCTCCTTTTCAATTCCATCCCGTTTTGCAGGCGGGATTTCGGGAGGTCTGCCCGTTTCCAGAGAGACCCTTGCCCCTGTGTTTGATTGGGGCTGTCCGATTTGCCGTGAGGTTGTTTTAGGCAAAACGGATCGGAGTGGTTTTATGTTTCGAATTCCAGGGGGAATTCGAATATGTGTATCATACCGAAATATCGGTTAATTTACATCATCATGAGGGATGATTTCCTCCATCACTCGTTCGGGTGATGGATTTTACTTCGTCAAGTCTTTCTTCACCTTCTCCAATTCATCGATCACATCCAATTCTGCTCGTAGTTCGCTGGAAAGAGATGTGAAATATGCTTTTGCATTTTTGACGAACTTGCCGATTTCCCGCGCAGAACGCGCCAGCCGTTCCGGTCCGAGAATGATGCCAGCCAGTAAAATGATGACGATTAGTTCGTTGCCACCGATTCCGAAAATATCCATGTCATCCTCTGCCGACGATGGCGGCTAAAATAATGCTGATGACGTACAAACCCATCAGCGGAGCCATGACCAGCCCCATGTTGACCGGGTCAACCGTCGGGGTGACTGCCGCCGCGACGATTGCCATTACGACGATTGCGTAGCGCCATCCCTGAGCCAGTTGCTTTGCCGTGACAAATTTCAGCTTCGCCAAAAACATGATGACCAGCGGCATCTCGAAGCAGACACCGATCCAGAACATGATGCGGGTGATGAACCCGAAATAATTTTCGGGGCGCACCTGGGTGGTGATTCCCATAAATCCGCTCAGGAAGGGGATGGCAGTGGGCAACATGACAAACCAGGTAAACGCCACGCCCCCAGCAAAGAGCAGGGTGGCGAACGGAACCATGACCAGCAGCCAGATGCGCTCGTTGCGTTTTAGTCCTGGCAGGATGAATGCCAGGATCTGGTAAACGATAACCGGCATGGCGAGTACAAAGCCGCCCAACAGCGATACCTTCATGAAGATGGCAATGTTCTCGGTCAGTTCAATCGAAACCAGTTTTGCCATTCCGCCGATGGGTGTAGCCAGGTATTTAATGACCTGCTCGGAGAAGGCGAAACTGAAGCCCGTTGCAATTATCAATGCCAAAAACGCTTTGAAGATGCGTATTCGCAGTTCGTTGAGGTGGTTAAGCAGCGGAGCAAAACCCTCCATCTGCACGCTGGCTTTTTTATGGGCACGCCCAAACGCGCGAAAGACATCGCGCCATCTGCGCTTATTTTTTTTCACGGCGGTCACATTTTCGCTCACGGAAAAAGCTATCCTTTGTCGGTAGAGTCGGTTGAATTTTCCTCGCTCTTCAATCCATTACGGAAATTGCTAACGCCCTTGCCTAATTCACCTGCAATCTTGCTGATGCGTCCCACGCCAAAGAGCAAAAGCACGATGACGAGGATGATGACTAATTCTGTGGTTCCAAGATGAAACATGGTATTTCTCCTTATATATCTTTTGATAGACGGAAAATTTGTGGCGTGGTTACGTCCACTTTGAGTTCACGCAGAACGGGTTCGTTCTCGCGCGTTTCGACGACGTGGCTGCAAACTCCAACCTCGACATTCAATTTCTTCAAACTGCCAATCTGGTTGACGTGGAACTCGATGCTGTTTTGTTGCGCGTTGAAAATGTACTCCCGATAACCAGCCTTGTCAAAGACCTGCCTGACGGCTGGAACGTCCTCGCCGAAGACCTTGGCGGTTTTGAAAAAATAATCTCGCTGTGAAAAATACAGGCGGCTCGGCAGGCGCTGTCCGCTGTTTTGTTTGTAGAGTTGACCCGTGTGTTTGTTCTCCAGCGAGCAATAATGGACTCCGAGTTTCAGACCCTTTTCCAGCGCAAAGTCGAGCAGGTCGAGGCAGACCAGTTCACTGCCTGCGATGGGAAGTCCGCCCGCGTACCAATAATCGTACAGCACGCGGAAGGGGCGCGCCTTGACCTTGTAGCCCTTCTCGCGATAGGTTTCAACGTTATTCAACGGGAAGCAGAACTCCAGCAGGTTGATGCCGAAGATTCCCAACTCATCGAGGCGCAGCAGGACATCCTTCATCTCGTCCAGCGTGTTCGGCAGGATAGGCATTTCGACCATCACGTTCGGGATGTATTCGCGGGCAAGGGCAATATTGTCGTAAGTGTGAGTTTGCCCTTTTGCGAGATCATGCATACGGATGCTGAAGCGGATTTCGCTCAGCCCCGATTTCTGCAAAGCCTCCAGCGTGACGCGGTCGATGTGATCTCCGCTGGTGTAGAGACGGGTGTGCGCGGTGGGATATAGTTTTCGCGCATGTTCGAAGAAGCGATAGGTCTCATCCTTGTGGAGCAGCGGTTCGCCGCCCGTCAACGCGAGATGACCCATGCGCGGATTCGTGCGGCGCGTTTCGTCCAGTTCCGCAACCGTATCGCGGGTGTGTTCGCGGAAATGTTCGTAGTTTTCCTGATTCGGGTTGAAGCAATAAAAGCAATCGCGGTGACACTTCAACGAGATGAAAAAAGTTGAACTGTCCATGCCTGTTTGGCAGGCAACGCAAGATGGCGAGATGCGATTGGTAAAAATGCTCTTGTCGTTGTTGCGGACAGTTGCGCCCTTCTTCCGCAGGGCTTCGGTTTTTTCAGCGACGAACGCGGTGGTGTCTTCGCTTTCGATCTCAAGACCCATCGTTCGCACCTGTTCCATGAAATCCTGATAGATTTGCACATAAGTATTGGCATACTCACGCAAGATGGGGTTTTTGATGTCGGGCTGGATGGGATTCATTACGTCTAAAATCATGGTTGGGATTTCCTGATGATTTTCTTCGGCAGGATGGAGCCGAACGGATGTGTGCGGCGATATTCACACAGCGAACATAATTTCATGCCGTCTCGCGTCGCCATCCAGGACTTGCAGCGTTCGCAGCGGACGAGGGAGCCTGATTCGACTACGACAGGCTCTTTCTCGCTGAAAACTTGTTCAAAGGTCGGTTCATGGTTCAGCGTGATCGCATCTGGCAGGCAGACGTGTTCGCACAAATCACAGCCGATGCAGTTCTGCGCCGAGAATGTCAGCGCGTAAGTCATCGCCTCGTCGTTCCTCTCAAAGCGCAGCGCCTCGGTGGGACAGGCTCGTCCGCACGTGCCGCAGGCTGTGCAGGCGGTTGAGATTGTCAGCGTGGCAAAACCAAATTCGCGCAGATTGGCTATTGAGGTTGACTCGGTTGAATGTGAAACCGCAGATAACAGCCGTAATCTGTCTCTTCCAGGCTGATGCTTGGATGCAGTTACGCCATTTTCCATCGCGCGCGCCAGGGCAACTTGTCCCTGCTTTGCCATCATGCGGAACAGGTCACGGCGCGAGAGCGGCGGATTTTTCGAAGCCCATAGCGGACGTTCAACGGGCGCGGCGATTTCGTCCACGCAGATGATGTCGACATGCCCGAAGCGGCTTGCCCTTGCGACTTGCAGATGAATCTCCGAGTGAAGCGAATGCCACTTGCAACTGGAACAACTGTCGGCGCGGAGGGTGAGGCGTTTCAATCCCAAAGCGGAAAGGGTCAGCAATGCGCCAGTCCCCAAGCCTGCAAGACATCCACGAATTTGAATCCCAATGGATTCGGCTTCTGCGCCAGTTTCGGGCTGGGGATGAAGTCCGCAGAGCAACTCGACGGGCTGGTCTTCGATGTGCGTGGCGCAGGTCAAAAGGTCGGCTACATCGTCATCCGCGCGGAATGCGCCGACGAGACAAACGGGCAAACAGGCAAGGCAACTCTCGCATTTTTCCGCGTCGAGCGCAGGCGGCTTGCCGACGGTGATTGCTTGAACAGGGCAAATGTTGAAACACGACGCGCACTCCGAAAACTGATCCTGCGTGTGCAGGCAGCGTTTCGTATCCAGAAGGACTTGCGAACGATCAATCGAAGCAAACCGTTCGGCGGCGTCGAGCAGACTCACAGCGCAACCTCTTTGGGCATTTTGATTTCGAGCATTTCGGCAGCCGCCAGCAGCGAGCCGTGAGTCAAATGGGCGATGCCGCGATAAAAATCAGTTTTGGCATTTTGCTTTACAAGTTTCGTCCACACGGGACCCCAGCGTAAAAGATGTTGTGAGAGGAAATCGCGTTGCGCTTGTAACACTTCATTTAATTTATTTTGGTCATCCTGTTCGATGGCTTGCAAGGCAAGCGAAGCCAGGTGCGAGATGAACAACATTTCAAGCCCGATGTGGTCGTCGGGTTCGTTGTTGATGCGTTCCGCCTGCACGCCAAAACGGGCGTACCACTCGCGGACTTGCAAGGTGGATTCCTGAAACATCAGTTTCTTCTCACTAAAGTAAACCGACTCCCACATGGGCGCGAGCACGTGTCCCAACCCGATGAATACGTGCAGATAGTCGTCCTGCAATGTCTTGAACTGCGGCGCTTCCAAGCCGTCACTGTTTTCATTCGTCCAGCGTTGCATCAACTCGATTCCGCTCTGCATCTCAACCTGCTCCGCGCCAAACGGGGCTTCGCTAAAAACCTCGTCGCGGATCAGCGACTCAAGCCATGCTTGATCGAGGTCGGCGTAAATGATCTTGCCCAACAACCCGAACAACAACGACTCCCCGAGGACGTTGGCTTTCATATCGCTAATGTTATTTTCCTGCATTTGGTTTCTCCTCGTCGGATGATGATTTTCTTCTCAAGAATAAACTGCGAAACACGATTATGAAAAGGGTCGCAAGTGAGAGAATATAGGTGATAAATGTAATAATTTGCAAAATCCCGATTCCAGCCTTCGCCAGCCAGGATTGCACCTTTGCGGACAGAGTCGGCTTGATAGTCTCGAATATG
>CAMCQT010000191.1 GCA_945877125.1 Candidatus Brevifilum fermentans
GCCACGACGAGCGCCAGTTTCCTTGCATATTTTAATTGATTGTTCAAAAAAATTGACTGCTTTTTTGGCGTCGCCCATAACAAGATATGCAGTACCTAAATTACTCAAACAAACCCCTTGATCATGTCGGTCTCCAATTTCACGAGCAATTGCAAGCGCCTGTTCTTGACAACGAATCGCATCCTGTATAGCGTTCAAATGTTTATATGCAACGCCCATATTAATTAATATGTTTACCTTCAGTTTCTTATCATCAAATTCGTCATTAAGGATTAGCGCTTGTTTGTAGCACTCAAGTGCGCGCTTTACATCTCCTAATGTCTTGTAATCTACTCCTAAGTTGTTCAAGCAGCTCATTTCACCGCGTCGGTCGCCTATTTGACGAACAATTTCAAGAGCTTTCTCGTGATATTCCAGCGCGCGTTGTGTATGTCCCATATTTTTATAAATGGTTCCCAGTTCATCTAATAATGCGGATTCTCCAGATTTGTAGTCAATGTTACGGCTTATTTTTAATGCTTTTTCAGTATATGCAATTCCTTGATCTGTATCGCCTAAATATATACGTGACCGACCTAATCCCGCCAATCCCATAAATTCTAAAATTTTATCACCGTGTTTTTGCGCGATTGAAAGCGCCCTCTCAAAATAAGGAAAAGCCGTTTCGGTTTTGCCAATATCCATATACGCCTGTCCCAAATTTACATACCCCAAACCTATGGATACTTGTTCAACACGAGAAATATCCTGTGCGGTATCTTCTGCTGGAGCGGCTTTGTGTGCTATATCGCGATAAACATTTTCTAATGCTGTCACGGCTTTCCCCCAATCTGTATAACGGTTTTCAGGATTAGACGCTAGGCAGATTCTCAAGACGTTAATTAATATTTCTGGCAATCCACTTGGCAGCAGGCTATATTTTCTATTAACGTGATTAGACCCCAATTCGTCAAGTGTATTCCCAATCACTAAAGTTCGTCCTGCCAACATCTCATACAGAATACATCCCAAAGCGTATACATCGGTTGCAACGCTTATAGATTCGCCCTTCCATTGTTCAGGGGACATATATAAGGGAGTTCCTACAATACCACGTGTATGTTGCGTGCGTTTCATTAAATCTACATTTTGCAATTGCCGATTCAGCATTGGCGCTAAATTAACATTACTCACACTCGCCAGTCCAAAATCTGTCACGCGCAAGCGGTTGATATTCGCGCCAGTAATGTAATCTGCGCCTACAAGCACATTCTCAGGTTTTAAGTCCCGATGCACAAAGCCAGGTATTTTTTTCGTGGCGTGTTTCATTCCACGCGCAATTTGTAATGCAAATAATAAAGCTTGATCAATTGGCAGGGGACGATCAGGTTGAAGCCATGAACGCAAGGAAGGATCATCGCGTCTTTGTTCTTTTGCAACTTGCTCCAACACGAGAAATATCTCGCCTCTCTCACTATGTTCCACGCCGTAGCAACGAACAATATGTGAATGACTCCCCAGTTCAATCCATGCTGTGCCTTCGCGCAAGAAACGGTCACGCGCTTCGCGGTCTGGTAAATACTCAGGCTTGAAGGTCTTAAGAGCAACGGGACGTTCTTTTTCATGATCCATGCAAAGGTAGACAATACCCATTCCGCCCTCAAACGTACGAGTTACTTCGTAACGGTCGTTAATTAATGAGCCAGATGTATATTCATTCATAAAATTTTCCCTGTGATGAAAGTCTTTTCGAAATATAGATTTTCCTTGATGGCGCAAAATCTCTGCAAGTTATCGTCCCATACTTTGTAGACCGCGCCAAATCCACCCGAGCCAAGGGCGGAGATGATTTTATAGCGATTGTTGAAGACTTGTCCTGTTTTAAGCATACATTTCCCTACCTTTTAATAGTTATGCATCTAACAACTTACATTGCGGATGAAAAGATGATAACGGATTTTGGCGGTCATTTGTGTTATCCGCGTGGATTATAAGGTATGCACTCTTGGACTAACAAGGCTGATACTTTGTAAATTCGTTAGGCTTAAACAAAAAAGAGCAAGGCTCATAGCCTTGCTCTCGTATTTCTGTTACTGCATTCTACGTGGGATCAACAGCGCCCACGCCGCAGCCAGCTCGCGGAGATTATCCACGTGAACAAAGCTGGAGGCGAAGGACGCGATGGTCGCTTCGATCTGCGCCACGTTCTGGGACAGGTTCCTGCGGACTTGCAGCAGCACCGCCGAAGTGCGCTTTCTTCCTGATGGAAGGATCGCCTTGGGCGGATACCCGTTACCGTCAGTCAGGAGCACCACGCGATACGCGGGGAACGTCTGCCAGACATGCGGCAACCAGGAGAAGTCCGTATCCTCCCCTCTTGCTTCGATGAGGGAGATCGAACTGAGGCTGGTCGCAAACAGCAGCTCTGCGGAGAAATCGGGCGCGTGCCACAACTGCTCGGCAAAGATCGCCGCCCGCACATCCCCGCCCGTCGAGCGGATCGCCTGCGCAATGGCTTGCGCCGCCTGCATGGCAGCCTTCCAGGGCGCATTGTCATTCACACCCATTGAGCCTGACCAATCAACGACCAGGACGATCTTCGTTTGAGGAGACTGCTTGCCCTTGATGGGAGCAGGCATCGTGAAAGGCATCGGATCGCCGCGCAGGGCGGACAGGAGGTTCAGCCTGCCGGGAGCCATGATGACCCCGCTCCCGTGTGGCATGTTCCAACGCTTTTGCAGGGTACGGCTCAGCGCGAGAGTCTCCGCCGAAGCGGGATTGTGCCCGCTGGGTCTTTCCTCGACTACAGTTGCCGAGGCTCTGTCCGTATCCGTCTTCAAATCCTCCAAAAGATTGCGGACGACATCCATTCCATCGCCGCCGCTCTTGAGACTGTCGAGCGGATTTCTGATTCCAAAGGTTGCGCTTGGCTGACATAACTCGGGGAAATCAACCGCCAACTTCTCGATATACCCAGGCAGTCCCATGCAGGAAGTGCTTACTACACAGTCAACCCTTTCCACGAGCGCAGTAATTCGACTCTCGTCAATCTTGCGATTGCGCGTGACTTTGCGCTGGATCAGCGCATAAGGCGAACTGAACGATATTTCCGTATCCACGCAAAAACGCCCAAAGAGTAGGGCGGCGTCCGCGGCTTGCAAGAAGTCAGACGCTTCCTTGTAATGTTTTTCATAGTCTGACTTGTGAGCATCACGCACCACCGCGCGCACCGCTTCAAGCGGCACGGCGAAGAGCGGAAAGATGACAGGCACAAGATGTTCAAGATGGACATCGAGGACGATATTCACGATGTCGTGATGAAGTCCTGTCTTTTTCTCCACCTCCGTGATTGCCTTGAGAGGTTGCAGCCAATGCCCGACTTCGTGTGCGAGCAAGCCGATGAAGACCTGTACGCTTCGCGTTTCACCCAGTCGAATTCCGAGGAACTCTTCGGGCAATCGGATCCAGGTTTTGCCATCGGTGGAGGCGGTATCGTCTTTTGCAATGACCAGGCGCGGGGACAGGAACGATGCGAGGTCTCCCAGCAAGGCGCTGGAAATTAGGTTGAGCACCGCTTGCAGCTCGTTCATGACTTCGCTCCGAGATTGGAAAGCAGAGTCTCGAAGCCCTTCGCCGCAGCGGGATCAAGAGCCATCAAGCGGTTGGTGTATCTCGAAAGAATAGCAGGATCGTCAGCGCTTTGAGCGCGGGCAAGTTCGCCATATTCGATGGGCAGCGGCAAGGAACCGTCCGCAGTCCCCTTCCAACTGAGGTCAATCGCGGCGCGTGTCTTCTGCGAGAAGAGTCCCGCCACGCTGTTATCGAAGCCCACCATGATCGGCACAGTGCGCCGCACCAGGGCTGGGTCGGGGACATTGCCCCAGGGGTTGGCTGCCAGCACGATCGAAACAGATTCGGCAGGCGCCCATTCATCGCCCCAGAATGGAGCAGATGTGGCGCGAATCGCGCCGTCATGCGAGATGCCCATGACCCGCGTGATCTCTGCGGGGATGGGAAGCAAGAGCCGCATGAGCGACTCCTGTGCGCGGGAGTTGTAGCGCAGAAACTCATCCAGAAAAAGCAGGACAGGTTCGCCTATCTCGCGCGCATGTGTCAGCGCGTTTCCGATCGGACCGGGCATACGTTTGCCGCTTGGCATTTCCACGCCCACCAGATCGGAATCGGTGAACGAGTCTGCGCCTGCGTGTTCGATCAGCAGGCTTTGGGTTGCAAGCGCCACCTGGCGAATCGCCGAGGTCTTGCCCACGCCGGTCGGTCCCAAGAGAAATGGGACATAGCCTTCCTTCAAGACAGCCAGCA
Organism: Candidatus Brevifilum fermentans; assembly: GCA_945877125.1. Classification (GTDB taxonomy): domain Bacteria; phylum Chloroflexota; class Anaerolineae; order Anaerolineales; family Villigracilaceae; genus Villigracilis. The sequence goes on from CAMCQT010000191.1 coordinate 4,300, forward strand.
CATCTTGTGCCAGGCTTGAAACCGCCTTGGAGATCTCGCGCTTGACGCGGTCGTTGAAATCTTCGACCGGTTCGATGTTTTGCTTTTATTCTTTTGCCGGAAAAACAATATCAGCGCTGACAGGTTTCAGGTTGATGACAGCCGCAAACAGATTGTCGTTTTGAAGCGCGGCGCTCAACAGATGTTTGCAGAGGGTGTTGGTGTAGCGTCCGCGATCCGCCCAGTCGGGACAAGTGCAGGAGGGACGGATCACGGCATCATCCCCGCGCGGGGTGATTTCCCACAGCACGGTATAGGTGTTCAGGGTTGTTTTCAAAACGTACTCTCCGCTCGTGAACTCAAAATTCGGCTGAGCGGTGAAGCGAATATCACTGGCGCGCTTCAAACGCGCCTGGTCAATTTTGAAACCGGCATAGTTACTGGCTTTGAGCCATTCGTAAAATGTATTCATGGAATCCTCCTCCGCGAGGTTAGGCGCGGATGTTGTTTTGAAGTTCAGGTGTCTGATGTCTCTGAGGTTTCAGAGGTTTGGACTAAAAGGGAATGGGAACGAGGTCGGGACAAACGCGGAATCATTTCAAGCGCCGCGATCGTGTCACGCCTGTTGTGTTGCTCGACTAACTGGACTCATGGCTGACTCCCTGGGCGTTGTGCGCTGATGTGAGCGCGATGTTTCCAGTAATGACTTGTGCCGCTGGGACAGATCCAGCCTGCTCCGCGATGGGGAGAACTGAGCGAGGGGGCGTCTCCTGTTTTCTCATTGCAGATGGGACACTTCACAGGACGGACGGGGTAGTAACCAAACGGCGGACGGTCAGCGCGTTTGCCGCCTTCCTTGAGATAGGCGCGCACAGCATCCACAGCGGGACAGGCGCTGCCCAGGTCACAGTTGCATTCGGCGTTGATGCTCACGTAATGATGGCGCGGGCGGACATGCTCGCCGAAATCCACGGCATAGAAATAGCCAGTCGCGCGGACGTATGCCTCTTGTTGGCGAAGAACGCCTGGTGCGGGTCGGGT
>CAMCQT010000192.1 GCA_945877125.1 Candidatus Brevifilum fermentans
CCCCCCCCCCCCACTCCATACGCTCCCTCCCCATGGGCATTTCTAATTGTCGCCATGTCCATTTCTAATTGTCGTTGACAGACCAAGCCATACAAATCGATCCTGAATACGATTTGTACAACAATCGCGGGCTTTCTTACGCTGAATTAGGCGATTACAAACGCGCTATTCAGGATTATGACCAAGCCATACAAATCGATCCCCAAGAAGCGGTGGTTTACAGCAATCGCGGGCATACTTATGCTAAATTAGGTAACCACGAACGCGCAATTCAGGATTATGATCAAGCCATCGAAATCAATCCACAATATGCAGGGGCTTACAACGATCGGGGGGTTTCTTACTCTGGATTAGGTGATAACCAACACGCAATTCAGGATTACAATCAAGCCATCCAAATCGACCCTGAATATGCGGGGGCTTACGTAAATCGCGGACGTATTTATGCTTTATTAGGCGATTACCAACGTGCGATTCAAGATTATAACCAGACCATTCAAATCGATCCGCAATATGCGGGAATAGCTTACTACCATCGTGGAAAAGCCTACAATAATCTAGAACAATTTGATCTGGCAATCACTGATTATTCAATGGCCATCCAGTTGAATCCACAATACGCCGAATCTTATTACAATCGCGGAAACATCTACAATCACCTAGAAAAATACGATCTGGCAATCGCTGATTATTCAATAGCCATTCAGTTAAACCCACAGGATGCCAAGTCTTACCACAGCCGCGGATCTGCATACTTCAACCTAACACAATATAACCAAGCCCTTGACGACTTTTCAAAAGTCGTCAAGTTAGATCCACAAAATGTTAATGTATACGCAATTCGTAGCATAACTTATTGTCTACTTGGCAAAACCGCCGAATGCAAAACAGACCAGAAAAAATATGATGAACTTATTAAACAGAAACCATAATACTACTCTGTTTAAGCGTCTGAAACACAAATCCCTGCCATGTCAAAATATATCGCATTCCTTCGCGCCATCAACGTCGGTGGGCATACAGTCAAAATGGATGCTCTGCGCCAGTTATTTGAGTCACTTGGATTTTCCAACGTGGAGACCTTCATCGCCAGCGGAAATGTCATCTTTGAGGCAAAAGCGGGGAACGCCAAATCGCTCGAAAAGAAGATTGAGACCTGCTTGCTTGAAGTACTTGGATACGAAGTTGTGACCTTCATCCGCACCGATGCGGAAGTAGCCGAGATTGCAAAATACAAGCCATTTCCGCAGTCTCAATTAGATGCGGCAACCGCGCTGAATATCGGATTTCTGACTGACTCGCTCGACGACTCGGCAACCCAAAAGTTGATGTCCATGCAAACCGAGATTGACGATTTCTACATCCACGAGCGCGAGATTTACTGGCTGTGCAAAAAGAAGCAAAGCGAATCCAAAATTTCAAACGTGGTGATCGAAAAGGCGCTGGGGGTAAAGTCAACTTTGCGCGGCGTGAATACGGTTAAGAAGTTGGCTGAGAAATACGGGTAGCCCGCCCCCTCCGCCCTTCGGGCACCTACCACTCACTACGCTCGGGTACGATGTCCCCCAAATTCCAAAAAGCATGGAATTTAGGGGAGGGAAAAGCACGTATTTTTCATGTTACACTCGCCACTCGTTCTTTATCCTTCATAATTCATCCTTCATAATTCATCCTTTCCCCATCCTTATGTTTTATAAACTCAAAGCCCTCTACAACGAATATCCACGCCAGTACTGGCTGATGATTACCGGCATTGTCATCAGCACGGCAGGCGGAAGTATGATCTGGCCTTTCCTGCTAATTTACGCCAGCGGAAAACTTCACTTGCCGCTCAGCACAGTGGCGACGCTGATCTCCATCAACGCGGGCACGGGACTCTTCGCCTCGTTTCTGGCAGGCACACTCGCAGATAAGGTTGGGCGCAAGGGAGTCATGGTCTTCAGTTTGGCGCTGAACGGCATCGCATATTTCTTTCTGATGAGCGCCGAGACCTACCCGCAGTTTGTGGTTCTGATGATTCTCATCGGCTTGTCAAATCCGCTGTATCAGGTGGGCGCAGATGCCATGCTGGCGGATATGATCCCCACTGAAAAACGCACCGAAGCCTACGCCATCAACCGCATCGCAAACAACGCCGCCTTCGGCATCGGTCCAGCCGTGGGCGGATTCCTCGCGTCCACATCGTACAACCTCGCATTTTATGGCGCGGCGACGGGCTTCGTAATTTATAGTCTGCTGTTATTTTTTCTCGCCCACGAAACGCTCGACAAAACTCTCAGCGCAGCAAAAACCGACTCTTTAGCCGACCCAGTTCAGGGCGCAGAAGGCTACGCGCGCGTCTTCCGCGACAAAGGTTTCATGGCCTTCGTCTCGCTCATGGCAGTCGGTCTCATCGCCCCCACCATGCTATGGATTCTGATGCCGGTTTACGCAAAAACAAATTTCGGCATCCCCGAAGCGATGTACGGCTGGATCCCAACCACGAACGCTTTCATGTGCGTTTTTATCCAATACTCCGTCACGCAGGTCACGCGGCGCCATAAAACGCTGCCCGTCGCGGCAGTGGGCATGCTGATCTATGCCATCGGCGCGGGCAGTGTGGCGCTCATGACGGGCTTCTGGGGCTTTTGGCTCAGCATGGTCGTGCTGACCTTCGGCGAGCTAACTCTCGTGCCAACCGCCAGCAAATACGTGGCAGACACCGCGCCCGCAGACTTGCGCGGCAGGTACATGTCAGTTTACTGGATCGGCTGGGGTCTCGCCCGCACCCTCGCCCCGCTCATCGGCGGCTTCCTCAACGATAATATCGCGCCCCAAGCCATTTGGATTGGAGGTCTGCTCATCGGCTTGATCAGCGCATTTGGACTGGTCACACTCAACAGCATCACCAAATCCCGGGCAGCGCTTCGCACTTAACTGTCAGTTGATTCTGCTTCGACAGTTTTTTTCTCCTCCCAAAAAACCATGTCATCCCTTCGGGATTTAGCTATCCTTATGAAATTCTATAATCCTATCATCCCTTCGGGATTGTAAACCACTACACCACAAACATCCCCCGAAACGCAGCCGTAAAACAAAAGCTGATTCTTAGGGTTCATAAAATAATAACTTCGTTCACACAGTACTAGAATATGTCATTGCGAGGGCGCACTTGCTCTTTGCCCGAAGCAATCTCCTCACGAATACTGAGATTGCTTCGCCACCGAAAACCAAGAGCGGTGGCTCGCAACGACATTACGGGAAGTTAATAATTTACAGACCCTAAAATAAGTTTCAAGCGCAAGCGCGTAAATCCTTTTTATCTGTGTTTATCTGCGGTTAAAAAATTACTTTTTAACCTGTCTCTCAGTCTCATTGGAGAGAAACGCAATATAATTATTGGTGTTATTAATAGACGCACGTGCTACTCACTATTTAATTTAATTTTAGAACTGGAGATAATAAATGAATCTACCAAAATTAATACAAGGCGGCATGGGGGTCGCCATTTCAGATTGGCGGCTGGCAAAAGCGGTTTCGCAATTGGGACAGTTGGGCGTTGTCTCTGGCACGGGCATCAGCCGTGTCATGGCAAGCCGCCTGATGGACGGTGACCTGAGCGGAAACGTGCGCCGCGCGCTGGCGAATTTTTCATTGCCTGAACCCGTGCAAAATATCATCAACCGCTACTACACCCCCGGCGGCAAATCACCAGAAACACCCTACAAAACACCAGCGGCTTACACCATCAAGCCGCCGCAGTTTCTTGACCAAGTCACAGCGCTTGCAAACTTTGTGGAAGTCTACCTTGCGAAAGAAGGTCACTCAGGCATTGTCGGCATCAACCTGTTGGAAAAAGTTCAAATGCCAACGCTTGCCTCACTCTACGGCGCAATGTTGGCTGGCGTGGATGTGGTACTGATGGGCGCAGGAATCCCGACACAAATTGCGGGCATCCTCGACAAACTGAGCAACCACGAACCCGTTTCCTACCGTTTGGACGTGCATGGCGCAGACAAAGACGACGACCATCGCATCCACTTTGACCCGGAGAGCGTTTTCCCTGGCATTGCCAAACTCGTCGGGAAACTCAAGCGCCCCAAATTTTTCCCCATCATCTCTTCTGTGGTGTTGGCGCAGGCTTTAATCAAACGCAGCGAAGGCTCAGTCGATGGCTTCGTGATCGAAGGTCCAACGGCGGGCGGGCACAACGCCCCGCCGCGCGGCTCGGTCAACTTCAACGAAAAAGGCGAACCGATCTACGGCGAAAAGGACACGGTAGACCTTGAGAAGATGAAACAATTAGGGCGGCCTTTCTGGCTCGCAGGCGGCTACGGCAACCCAAAACAAGTGCAATCGGCATTGGATGCAGGCGCGGCGGGCGTGCAAGTTGGCACAGCATTTTCCCTGTGTGACGAATCAGGCATGCGCGACGACTTGAAGAAACGACTGCTGCGCAAGGTCATAAACGAAGAGGCAGAGGTATTCACCAGCCCGTTCACTTCGCCAACCGGCTTCCCCTTCAAAGTTGCTCAAATGGAAGGTACACTTTCGGAACCCGAAGAATACGAAAAGCGCGGACGAATTTGCGACCTTGGCTTTTTGCGCATCCTTTATAAACGCGAGGATGGCACAGTCGGTTACCGTTGTGCCTCCGAACCGGTGGACATGTTCGTCAAAAAAGGCGGCGACGTTGAAGATACCATCAACCGTTCCTGCCTGTGCAACAACCTGACCGCCACCGCCGGCTTCCCGCAAGTCCGCAAGGACGGCTACGTGGAACAACCGATCATCACCTCTGGCGACGACCTGGTCGCAGCCGGACAGTTCCTCAAGGAAGGCAAAACCAGCTACTCCGCTGAAGATGTGATCAACTACCTGCTTGGACCATTTTTGAAATCCGGCACGGCAATGGGATAGCAAGCAGCAAACTCTAAAAGCACAAAAATGTTGCAGTCAAAATTGGCTGCAACATTTTTATTTCCAGAGTTTTGATGTCATTGTGAAGCGGCGTACTTTGCCGCTGAAGCAATCTCCGACAAGTCAGTTTTACCCTGTTTAACAGGAGACTGCTTCGCCAAAGGGCGTCTCGCAGTGACAATGGCGATTCGGTAAACAGAAAAAACTTTTCTGGATAACTATATCCGGGTGAACTACTTCCACCTATCCATCATCGCTTTCAAATTTTTCTTCACATCCGGCCACTCGGTATCCAGAACGCTATAAAACACCGAGTCACGAATATATCCATCCGGCAGGATCATGTGATTGCGAAGCACGCCTTCCTTCTTCGCGCCGATGCGCTCGATTGCCTTTT
>CAMCQT010000193.1 GCA_945877125.1 Candidatus Brevifilum fermentans
CCGAAATCCTTGAAATCCTCGAAGGCTCCGAACGCCTCATAAAATTTTCCGAGCCCATCGAGCCGTATTTTTCCAACGTCGGCAATGTCCCGCTTCCGCCGTACATCCACGAAAAACTAAATGACCCCGAACGCTATCAAACCGTCTACTCGCGTGATGTTGGCTCTGCTGCCGCACCCACCGCGGGCTTGCATTTCACCCCGCAACTATTGGATGAGATAAAAGAAAAAGGCGTCAAGATCGCCTACGTCACCCTGCATGTTGGTTTAGATACTTTCGCACCTGTCACAGAAGACAACCCCGAAGAACATAAAATCCACACCGAATGGTGTGAACTTCCGCAGGAAGCCGCCGACCTTATTAATCAAACCAAACAAAACGGCGGACGGGTGATCGCCGTCGGCACCACCTCCGTCCGCACCCTTGAATCCGCGGCGTCACTGATTACTGATCACTCCTCACTGATTACTGCTTTCATCGGACCCACAAACATCTTCATCCTCCCCGGCTACCAATTCAAAGTGGTGGACGCGATGATCACAAACTTTCACCTGCCCAAATCCACGCTGATTATGCTGGTCAGCGCCTTTGCGGGGCGTGAAAAGATTCTAAAAACCTATAACCTCGCCATTCAGGAAGGTTATAGGTTCTATTCTTTTGGGGATGCGATGTTCATCGTTTGAGCGTTTCAACCTGTCAACTTAAAACCGTGCAAACGAAATATTATTAATGTTCCGCTGAATAAACAATCATCTTGTTGCGTCCAGCCTGCTTTGCATTGTCTACCATAATGGTCAATAGGAGAGCCTTTGCGCCAGGATAGATCGCAACGCTCTATTCCATAGGAAGTAATGTTGCGCACTCACTGGCGAGAAAAACAATGACCAGGAAAATCGCCGCCAGTTGCATTCTGATCTGCCGCCAGTTTTTTTGTCTGGGGGCAGATTCAATGATGATCTTGCTTTGATCCTTTGTAGATGACGAAGCATCCTTACTTTTAATTTTCATGACAAATCCTTTTTCTGATGTCAATGCGATTATTTATCGAGCAGCCACTTGAGTTGGAACTCAATCTCCTCTGACGAGTCGCCGCGCTCATGTTCGATGTTGATGATGGAGGTGGCAGGTATCGAGATTCGCTCGCCTGCCACTTGAATCTGAAACTTCCTGCCTCCCTCAATGCAGTCAGCAAGCCTTCGCAGTTTTTTGACGAACTGTTTCACGGGGTAATTCTTCTCGATGTCACGTTTACGTTTTTTCTTTTGTGTTGTCATTTGCAATCTCCGTTATTTATAATTTCAAACGCCGCCGCATTGCGCGTAAAAAGAATGTTTTCAGCCACAGATAACCGCAGGTAAGAAGCATGAGAATATCCATGAGAAGGAACATAAGTTGAAGTTTCATTTTTTCTCCTTTTGTTCATGCGGACAGGCGCTAAAGTATCAATCATTTATTCCAATGTTCCAAACCAACCCCTGCGCTCCATCCACTTGACCAATTCCAGCACGGGCGAAATCGTTAGCGAAAGACCGAGGACGATCAACCAATCCACCAGCGGCAGGCTGAAGGTGTTGAACGGTTCGTGCAGGGCAGGCAGATAAATGATAAGCAGCAGTAAACCAATTTCCCAAATGATCGCTGTATTTAGCCACTTATTTGCAAAGGGTTTATGGAAAACTGAATTCCGATCTGAGCGGAAGTTATACGCTTTGAAGAACTGGATCAGCACCAATGAAACGAAGGTCATGGTCATCGCTTCTACTTGACTACGCCCAGAGTTGGTTGCCCAAATGAACAACCCCAGGTTGATGATCGTTGACCATATCCCGCCCGCCACCATCAATGAAACAACTGGACGAGTAAAAATGCCTGTGCGCGGATTGCGAGGCTTACGTTTCATCAAGCCTTGCTCAGGCGGGTCAACTGCCAGCGCCAAAGCAGGCAGACCATCGGTTGCCAGATTGACATACAGGATTTGTACCGCCGTCAACGGGAGAGGCAACCCCAACAACACAGAACCCGCCATCAGCCCGATTTCACCGATATTTGAGGAGAGCAGGTACATCAAGTATTTCTTGATGTTGTCAAATACTCCGCGCCCTTCCTCCACCGCCGCCACAATCGAAGCGAAGTTATCATCGGTCAACATCATCGCGGCAGCTTCCTTGGACACATCGGTACCAGTGATGCCCATCGCAATTCCAATATCCGCTTTCTTAAGCGACGGGGCATCATTCACGCCATCGCCGGTCATCGCTACGATGTGACCGTTGGCTTGCAGCGCCGTCACCACACGCAGTTTGTGCGATGGAGAAACACGCGCATAAACTTCAATTGTTTCCACCTCACGTTGAAATTGTTCGTCGGTCATTGCCTCCAGTTCGGCACCGGTCACGACTCGCCCAGTTTTGAGCAGACCCAATTCACGCGCCACCGCTTGCGCAGTTACAGGATGATCTCCTGTGATCATTACCGTTCGAATGCCGGCTTGTTCGCAAATTGCGATCGCGTTTTTGGCTTCGGGTCGAGGCGGATCGATCATGCCTGCCAGCCCTAAAAAGGTCATGCTAGTTTGCGCTGTTTCAAGGGTGACACCCGGCTTTGAAGAAATCGCAAGCACGCGCAGCGCCTCGCCCGCCATTTCATGCGCCATCGCAAGCGCTTGGTTTCGCCCCACATCATCGAGCGGCTTCACACCGTCGGCGGTCAAGTGCCAATCGCAGCTTTCCAAAATCATTTCGGGCGCGCCCTTGGCGTACGCTGTTAAATTTCCATTCGTCTTATGCAAAGTGGTCATGCGTTTTGTTTCGGATGAGAATGGGATTTCCTGCACCCGTGGATATTCCGAGTCAAGCGACTCTTTCTGAAGCCCAGCCTTTGCCGCGGCGACGATCAACGCCCCTTCGGTTGGATCGCCCTTAATTGTCCATTCGCTACCCGATTCATTATCAGCATCACCAACCAGGTGCGTGTCCGATGCCAGCGTGGCGGCTATCAATAGTTTTTGCAACCCAGTTGTCGGCGCGGTGGGTCCGCTTCCGTTGAGTGAAAACTCGCCGACTGGCGAATATCCCGCTCCCGAAACTTTGAACAATTGTCCGGCGGCGAAAATTTTCCGCACGGTCATTTCATCCTTGGTGAGTGTGCCGGTCTTATCCGAACAGATCACGGATGTGCTTCCGAGCGTTTCCACGGCGGGCAAGCGGCGGATGAGCGCGTTGCGCTTGACCATCTTTTGCACGCCGATTGCCAGCGAGATCGTGACGACGGCGGGCAGGGCTTCGGGCACGACTGCCACCGCCAGCGCAATGCCGAAGATCAGCATCTCGACGAAGGGCTGCCCGCGAAATAATCCCAGCGCGACGATAATGGCGACCACGACAAATGCCGCGCGCGCCAACGCCGTGCCAACTTTATCCAAATTTTGCTGGAGCGGTGTTCTGGTGGCTTCAACGGTTTGCAAGAGTTGAGCAATTTTTCCGAACTCGGTTTGCATACCAGTTGCAACAACCAATGCCTTGCCGCGTCCATAAGTGGCGGCGGTTCCAGCGTAGACCATGTTCTTGCGGTCGCCAACAGTTAATTCGTTAATGGGAAGCGGTTCGATATGCTTCTCCACTGCGACCGATTCGCCAGTCAGTGCGGCTTCTTCGATTTGTAAATTCACTGCTTCGAGCAGACGGGCATCGGCGGGCATGCGGTCACCAGTGTGCAGGAGGATGACATCGCCCGGCGCCAAGTCACGCGCAGGGATTTTTACTTCCGCTCCATTACGCAGAACGGAGGCGGTGGGCGCTGCCATTTGCCGCAAGGCTTCGATGGCGCGTTCGGCGCGATATTCCTGAATAAAGCCCAGCAGAACCGCGAACAACACGATCACCGCAATGGCAATCGACTCGATGCCATGCCCCAGAAAAAGGGAGAGGGCGGTTGCGCCAAGCAAGATCAAGATCAGGACATTCTTGAACTGCTCCAGCAGAATTTCCCAAGGGGAGATGCGTTTCGCCGCCTGAATTTCATTCGCGCCGTATTGCAAAGCGCGTGCGGCGGCTTCAGCCTGACTCAATCCACTGGGCTGGCTTTTAAGTTCGGCAAAGGTTTGTTCGGTTGTCTGGGTATGCCAGATTTTATTTGATTCCATAATTTTATTTTTTAACTTTTTTATTTTTTATATCTTGCAAATCCTCCCGACGGGGGATGCGGGATTTGAAGATGAAATTATCGAACAGGCAGATCAACCCGCCCAAAACAGTCAGGAGAATCACGCCAATAAAATCTGTCGCAAAGGCAATGACCTCCTCGAACCAAATGACGAGCGACGTGCCGCCGGCTCCGGTGGCAACGGCTGGCTTCCAGAATTTTCGAAGACCTGAAAAGCGGGAAACAGAATGCGGGTGGTTGGACATGGGACTCTCCTTTTACAAACTTTGGTTGTTATTCATCTATCCTTACAGGCGCGAGCTGAAGCGAGCGGCGGGTGAATAAAACGTAGACAGCAATCACAGCCAGCCCACCTGCCAGCAGGTATGGAAAATATTGTTTGAGATAATGGCTGATAAGCGTCCATTCGTGTCCAAGCACGTACCCTGCCCCAATCAGAAGAGTACACCAAATGTATGCGCCAATAAAAGTAGCTACAAAGAAGGTGGGGAATGGCATACGTGCCAACCCAGCTGGGATGTTGATTAACGTGCGGATGCCGGGCATGACTCGTCCGACCAGCACCAGTCCTGCGCCCCAGCGGTGGAATTGATTTTCGGCACGGGCAATGTGCGCCGGGTCAACGCGTACCCAACGAATGAATTTATCCACCAGCGGACGTCCGCCGAGCCGCGCCGCCCAGTAAGTAATGGATGCGCCGAGCGTGCTGCCGATGGCGGCGTACAATCCACCGATGAAGATCATCGAGACAGGCAATTGATGTTCAGAGATCAGCATCCAGCCAGCCAGTCCCAGGATGATTTCGCTGGGCGTGATACCAGTGGCATTTTCAAAGGTGAGCAATACCGCCACGCCAAACCAGCCCCAGGCATCGTAAATAGTTTGGGCGGCAGATAGTATGGTGGTTTCAAGTTCAGTAATCAATTTATTCTCCGTTAACTAAATATTATTGATCTATCATTGACTCCTCTGCAAGAAGCCGTACTTTAATAATCGAAACTCGGGCTGAAAACCAGCTGGGAGCGTAACCAGCGTGCGAAAAAAACAAAAAAAGAAATCGGGGTGGCAGGCACCGC
>CAMCQT010000194.1 GCA_945877125.1 Candidatus Brevifilum fermentans
AGACGCGGCAGAATCCAAAACGCGACTCCCAGCGCCAGTTGGGTCAGCCAACCTAAAATTAGGAATTCGATATGGGCTGGGAGCAATGCCCAAATGAAGGGGGCAAAGGGAATACTTTTATTGACTAGGATCAGTCCACCGAGGGTAAATCCCAGTACGAGGTAGATCAGCGAAGCGCGGATGAAGAGATAACTCAGGCGCGGCATTTACTTCCTCCGAATGCGAGTCCAAACGGCGATGGCAAATCCCACACCTGAAAGCCATTGGAGAATTGCGGCGGCAACGAGCGCCCATGCGCCAAATGTTGTGGGCGAAAGGCTTTGCAGCGGCTCGAAGATGACTCGCAGAAGCAACCCCAAATTGAGTGTGGCAAAAATACTCCAGCCGAGCCACTCGGGTCCGCGCGGATGTTCCTTGCTGTGCATTGGGAACATCCAGATGGCAACGCCGAAGATCAATTGGGTCAGCCAACCGAAGGTTAGGAGATGCAGATAGACAGGGAATATCCCCGCGGTGCTCGCGACCTGTTGCCAAATCCCAGCCGCCAAACCCAGAACGAGGGAGATGAGTGCGGCTTTGATAAACCAACGCGTGATCGTGGGCATTATTCCTTCCTCCCTTTGATAATGGAAAAAACTGTCAGCGCCAGAAAGAGCAGGATGGCGGTTTCATTGAGCAGTCCGCCCCACTTGCGGATTTCCATTTGATTGGTCAAGTCTCCGATGATGCGCGTGACGAGAGAAAGGTGCAGGAGAATGAGATGGGCGTAGAACACGGGGTAAAACTTGATCTGTGCTCCCAGAATGGCAGGGAAGATGATGGGAGCGTGACCGAAGATCATGGCAATCACAAAGCCGACGAAAACTGAGTGCAGGGCGGCATCATAGAGCGGACCTGCGTAGAGTGCGCCATGATACAAAAACATGCCGCCCGCAATTGCCAGCCAGAAGTATCCGCCGAAGAGACAGATGGCGATATAACGTGTCAACGGGTTGGGGTGGCGGATGTTGCGTGAAGCGAGGTCGTAACGCAGGAACCAGAATCCAAGTCCCAGCAGGGCAACACCGCCGAGGCGTGATCCAGAATTCAAATCAAAGGTGGCGAGGATTGCTCCAGCCACGAGCACGGCAGCGACCATGCCAAAGAGGCGAATCTGCCCAAGGGTTGGTTTCAGCACTCGGCTGAGTTCGAGCCGTTCGCCGCCGATCGTCAGCACGAGGAAAGCTATCCACCAGAAAACGATCTGGAAAATGGGCAGTCCCATCATCCACAAAAAATTACCGACTACGAAAGCAAGCGCGCCAACGCCCATGGTGATGGTGTGGATGTGCGGTTCACGTTTGACCATCACGCCCAGGATCGCCAGTGTGCCCAGGCTGCCGAGTGTGAGCAAGACCGCGCTGATGGGCGGCGCAAAGAACAGGCTGACCCAGCCGACCCCCGCGATGATCGGCACACCAAACATCCACTTTTGGCGGATGGCGACGGCTCGTTCCAGCGGAATCAACACGCCGAGGAATCCAGAGACCATCAAGGGTCCGTGCGCGATGGCAAGGTTGTCGAAGGCGGGCAGGGTCCAGCCCATGCGGAGCAAACCAGCCCACATGGCAAAAAGCAGGGCGAGGATGGCAAGCACAAGAAAGGGTAGAAAACGGAGTTGTAATTTCATATCTTGATTTTACCGATTCTATGGGCTTTGTCTTTGCGCTGACGCAAACAGGATTTGTGATGACTATTTTTCCAAGCCATCTGCAATGCGTACCAGATCATGCGGCTTGATGATTTTGATTTTTTCCCTGCCCGTTTCGATGATCCCTTGCCTTTCCCATTCGCTGAATAGGCGGCTGACTGTGTAGAGCGTGGTACCAGTCATCTCTGCCACATCCTGCCTTGAGAACGATAGAACGATCCCCGCATCTTTTTCTGACCTGATACCTGATTGCCCAGCCAGGCGAATCAGCGCGTTAGCCACTCTCTGCTCAACCCGCTCCGTTGCGAGTTCGCGGTACCGTGCCTGCATTTCCTGAATGTAGGAGGTCATCAGGGTCATCATGTCAAATGAAATGTGCGGACTTGTCTCCAGCATTTTATGCAAAAATCCGCTTTCGATGGCAAGCGCGGAACTGTCTTCCAGCGCCTGTGCTGTGGCGGGGTAGGTGGCTTCCGCGCGGACAGCGCCCAGCGCGCCAAACATCTGCCATGGGTGGATCGTCCGCAGATTCACCTGTTGTCCATGTGGATTGGATTGCATGAGCTTGATCTGTCCGCTGGTCAGTATGTACAAATATTGAGCGTCATCGCCTTGAAAGAAGAAGAATTCATTTTCTTCAATTGAGCGAACAATGCTGTTTTTCAGAATGAGTTGCAATTCATCTTCTGTTGCGTTTTGAAAAACAACGACTAGTTTTATCTCTTTTGTTGTAATACTCATGTTTCTATTTTACACCGAGAAGTATGAGTATTCATGAGTTGGTAATGTTCCAAGCTATTTTGATCCTGTCATCTTTGCGATGGAACAAAGAAGGAGTTTGACCTTTTCGGTATAGTTGACATTATTCATAATCGAAAAGGAATACAATGAAAAAAGTCTTCGTCATCCTGATTATCGTTTTCTTGTTAACTGCTTTGGGTGTTTTGGGGTATCGATACTCTGCGCAATATCAATTCCATGGTTCGGTATTGCAGGAACCCAAGTTGGCGGCTGAGATCGTTTTGCGCGCAGATTCGGGACCTGTTCGTCTAAGCGATCATCGAGGCAAGATAACCCTGTTGTATTTTGGATATACATTCTGTCCCGATGTCTGTCCCACCTCACTAGCAAACCTAAAACTGACGATGGGGGATTTGTCGCCTGAAGAAGCGGCACAAGTGCAGGTTATCTTTATCTCTGTTGATCCAAATCGCGACACTCCTGAAAAACTTGGTCAGTATGTGCAGTTATTTGATCCAAATTTCATCGGGGCTACAGGAACCCGTGAAGAAATTGACCTGATTACCAGCGCCTTTAATATCTACTATAAAATAAATTCCGAATCAAAGGACAACTATTCCGTAGACCATTCGGGATTCATCACGGTGATTGACCGCAGCGGTTACGTAATCATGAACTGGCAACACGGAACTCCGCCATCTGACATGAGCGCAGATTTGCGTTATCTGCTCAAGAATGGTATGCCGATCAGCGCGCAAATTTTGGCGGGGGCAACTTATACGCCAGTGATCTGCGCTGTGACCCTTGCCCCTGCGCATGTTCAAGGCGGCGAATGGCTGTATCAACATCACTGTGCGCAATGTCATGGGGCAGATCTAGCTGGCAACCCCGCCTGGCAGACAAAATTGGCTGACGGGTCATACCTCCCTCCGCCGCTTAATGGCAGCGGTAAAGCCTGGCAGTATTCCGAGCAAGACCTCATGAAAATTATAAAAGAGGGTCGCAACCTGGATAAACCCATTATCATGCCAGCATTCAAGAACAGTCTGGCTGATTGGGAAATCAACTTTATTCTCACCTATATGAAAACCAAATGGGATATCAATCAATTGAACTATCAGCACGGATTCATGACCCTCACTCCGCAAGCGACTCCAACCCTGATCACAACAGGCACAGCAATTCCATAAAATATTTCAGCAATGAAATAGAGCGGTTCACTTCTTGCTATATCATCGCCCGCTCCGTTAATTCCTCGCGATCCAAAATACGTATGTGTTGTTTATCCATTTCAATGATTCCCGCCTTTGTCAACTCGCGGATGACGCGGCTCAACACATCCGGCACAGTACCGAGGTGTGATGCCATTTCTGCCTGCGTTGTCCAACGACGGCGTTCGATCACATCCCCTTCGGCTTGTTCAAGCAAAAGTTTTGCGAACCGCGCTTCCACGGTTCGCAGGGACAAATCTGCTGTCAACGCCACAAGGCTGATGAAGCGATCCGCCATGGTTTCCATGATCTGCAACGCCGTACGTGGATGCGCCAATAGAACATCCTCCAACGCTTGGCGCGGCAACAACCAAATTCCAGATTCTTCCAGGGCAATCGCAGTTGCAGGGTTTGCTCGTTTTGCAAACACGCCGATCTCATTAAATATTTCACCTGCATCGAGGAAACGCAAGACCTGTTCCCGCCCCTCTGGCGAAGTCTTCAATACTTTTAATGAACCATATTGCAGATAATATAAATTAGTTTCAGTATCCCCTTCCCAAAATACAACTGCGTCAGGTGCAAAGACTTTCCATATCGCGCTCTTTGCCAACGTAGCGAGAATCTCGTGATCGAGTCCGCGCAGGAATTCAAAGGTTAGCAGTCGCTTAAGGAGAATATCGGTCTTCAACAGTACTTTATTCATCGATATAAAGTTTAGCAAAAAAGAGAATGAAAGTATCTCGCAGTTACCTTTACTGGTTGCTTGGTATACCTGCCCTGAGTGGTGAAGTAAAACAGTTCTTTTGTGACATGAGAGGACATAAGCGGACATTCGTCTCGACTTTAACAAATCCCCCATAAAGTGCTTGACTTTCTCTATATCCCCATATTACAATGGGCTCTGCTCTACCTGCTCTACCTGCTCTACCTGCTCTACCTGCCCCACCCGTCCGTTTTTGGGATTTTGGAAGAAACTTTCCCAGCCTATCGCTAATATTTTCGATAAGGCTTGTGACTTGAGGCTATAGCCGTCCTAACCGTAATAAAATGTAATAACTCTTGTGTGATATTCTTCCCGTCTTCACAAGAAATTACAAAAAAAGCCCTAAAAGGGCTCAAAAATCAACTCATCGTTAGTTAGCCAAAAAGTTACGCACCGCGGGTTCTATCCCCGTCGGGACCGCCAATGGTAAAAAAACTCCGTAGCTTTTGACCGAATCAAAAAGGTCAGCAATCGTCCAGATGCTAAGGTGCGGAACTTACCAAACCAAATCACTCCTGTTTCCGCAGGGGTGATTTACTTTTTTAATTTACTCTCATTTCCGTTCTCTGTCAAGCGAAAAGACAAAAAATACGCTACAAATGATTTTTACAGTATTTATGCCTGCCAATCTACGCGATAGCCGCCTCTGTCCTCATCCTTGCGCAACATCGGATGTTGATCAAAGAATATGTGAAAGCCGCGTTTCGGGTTGACGTAGCGAATCTTCGATTCTCTGACGTCAATCTCGATCCACTCAAAGATCATTCGGGCGATCTCCCTTTTATCCGCCATGCTCGCCAATTTCCAAACCTGACG
>CAMCQT010000195.1 GCA_945877125.1 Candidatus Brevifilum fermentans
GACGGCTTGGATGAAGTGCGCCAGGACAGCCGCGCCAAGTGCGTGGAAGCGATCAACGCATTCAGAAAAAAACACGGCTTGACCTCCCTTGCCGTGTGCAGCCGTAGTCAGGATTATGCAGACCTCAACACGAAATTATCCTTTGAAGGCGCAATTGAAGTCCAGCCGCTGACGCAGGAACAGATTGCCGAATTCTTCAACCGCTTTGGGAAAGAGATGGCGGGCATTAAGCAGGTTCTCAAAAAAGACAACGCCCTGCGCGAAATGGCAGAGACGCCCTTATTCTTGAGCATTATGATCATGGCGTATCGGGATAAACAGGATGTAGATATTTGGGTATCTCAAGATGAGAATGCCCAGCGCAAGCACCTTTTCGACACTTACATTGAACGCATGTTTGAACGTCCGCGTTCAAAAACCGTACCTTTTAAAAAACAGAATGTTTTGCATTGGCTTTCATGGTTGGCACAAAAGATGATCGAACAGAAACAAGCACCATATTCACTTGAGAATATGCAACCAGAGTGGTTAAGTCAAAAGGTACATGGAATTTATATGTTGATTAGCGTGATAATTTTCGGACTGATTTTGGGAATGGTAGGGCTAATTACAGGACTAATTTCCGGTAAGGGTGCTGTTTTAATTCTCGGATGTACTTTGATGTTGATGTGGTCAGTAGATGGGGTAAACGGCGGTAGCTCGCTGAATTCCGTGCTGATTGGCAGAAGGATTGATATGGTTGATACTTTAACATGGAAATTGAAGATAGAAAGTGAAGTCCTAATTATGGAACTGTTTATAGGGCTAATATCACTAATCTTTCTTTCGGTTATGACGCTATTTATTTGGTTACTTGGCAAGCAGGAGGGTGTCAGCTTGATTGACAGTATGCGTTTCAATCTGTGGTTCTCGCTGTGGATTATGCTATTTTTCGATCTTATTGTCGTCAGGTTAATAGGCGAGTTGGAAGTAAAACCAATTTACCAAACAACGTACCCTGGGCAAAGGATTTCTTTAACAACAAAGAATTTCTTTTTTGTATCTCTCTTATTCGGGCTGTTAGGTGGACTATTTGGCAGTTCACTTGGCGGGCTATTTAGCATCCTGAGTGGCGGGCTACGTGCTGGTCTGATTGGTGGGATGGGTGTTGGGCTAAGTATCGGGCTGATTGCTGGGCTATTCTACGGGGGACTCGCCATCACCCATCACTATACTTTGCGCTTTGTTATTAATCGCAACAACCTCCTCCCGTGGAGACTCGTCCCCTTCCTCGACCACTGCGTTGACCTGATCTTCCTGCGCCGCGTCGGGGGCGGATATATCTTCGTCCACCGCCTGTTGATGGAACACTTCGCTGAAATGTACGTGGAAACTCCAACGTCAAAGGGAAACTAAAAATGATTCATCCAAACTCTTGTCAAAAACGCAACAGCACCATCAGTGAAGGATTACGCGATTACCCTGATTGGGCACGTACAAATCATGGCAATCCTTCAATCAAGAAAATCATGGTTAAGACAGAAGGGGGTTCCCATGCCGCATGACGAAGCCTATTACAGAGCGGAAAAGAAAATTAAAGAAGCACTGAGGTCTGGGACGACAAATTTAGATCTTCGAGGAATGAGGCTCACTGAATTACCAACATCGCTGAGACAATTTGTACAGTTGCAATCGCTCGATCTATCCAATAATCAACTAACCATATTGCCTGAGTATATAGGACAACTCACGCAATTGCAGTTGCTGTATCTCACGGACAACCAATTGGTTCAATTGCCAGAGACACTTGGTCAACTCGTACAATTGCAATCACTAAGTCTTTCTTACAACAAACTATTGACATTACCAGAGTCATTTGGACAACTTGCACGGTTGCAAAATCTATATCTCCGAGAAAATCAACTGACAATTTTGCCAGAATCTTTTGCACAACTTTTGCAGTTGCAATTATTAGAACTTCACGATAACCAACTTACCGTTTTGCCAGAGCAAATACGCCATCTAACTCAACTAAAACACTTATTTCTAAACGGAACTGGATTAACCACATTGCCAGAATGGCTTTCTAATCTAGCAAAACTTGAATCACTTTGGATTGCTAGAAATAATCTTGTAGTACTTCCTGACGTTATTCGTCAAAATCATTCGCTTAAAGAATTACGAGTTTACACTGCTAAACTTAATAGAATACCTGATTGGATAGGTGAGTTAAGCCAACTAGAGACTTTGAGTATTAATAATAACTACTTGACAGAGTTACCAATGTCATTAGGACGATTACAAAATTTAAAGGCTTTATTTGTTGGTGAAAGGGAAGGTGGCAATCAGGTCACAAATATACCCGTGTCTATCTCCCAACTTGAGAATTTGACAACTATCGACTTAAGCCATAATCCCCTCAATCCCGAACTCGCCGAAGCCTATAAGCAAGGTATTGAAGGTGTCAAAGCCTATCTCCGTGCAAAATCCGAAGCACAACTCATTCTCAATGAAGCGAAATTGATTCTTGTTGGTGAAGGTGAAGTAGGCAAATCCTGTTTACTCGACTCTTTACTCGACAAACCCTTCCAACCCCACGACTCCACTCACGGCATAGAAATCCAATCCTTCAACGTCACCACCGAATCCCAAACCTCCATCACCCTCAACGCCTGGGACTTCGGCGGACAGCGCGTGTACCGCCCAACGCACCAGTTATTCTTCAGCGCGCCCGCCGTCTATCTCGTCGTGTGGAAACCGCGCGAAGGTTCCCAGGCGGGGCAGGTCAAGGAATGGATTCAACTCGTCAAGCGCCGCGAGCCGAGCGCGAAGATTCTCGTTGTCGCCACGCATGGCGGACCGCAGCAGCGTCAGCCCGATATTGACCGTCAGGAACTATGGGATTTGTTCGGCAAAGAAACCGTCGTTGACTTTTTCTTCGTCGAAAGCAAACCCGACGAGCATGGCAATCGCAAAGGCATTGATGAACTCAAACGCGCCATTGCGCAGGTTGCCGCGAGTCTGCCCGAAGTTGGTCGCTCCGTGCCGAAGAGTTTTGCCGATGTCCGTCAAGCCCTGCAAGACAAGGGCGCGCCGTATCTGCCTTTGCGTGAAGTCCTCGACATCTGCCGCGCCCACAACATGGATGATGAAATCGCGCGGCTCTTCATCACCATCTCGCACCGCCTCGGTCATCTCACGCATTACGAAAACGACCCAACCCTGCGCGACATCGTCATCCTCCGTCCCGACTGGCTCGCCACCGCCATGAGTTACGTCCTCGATGATGAAGCGACGCGCACCGCGCACGGCTTGGTCAAATTTTCGCGCCTCGCTCAATTATGGGATGACAAAAACCGCGCGGATGATTCTCGCTATCCAGATTCTCTTCACCTGATCTTTCTCCGCCTGATGGAACGCTTCGATCTTTCCTACCGTGTGGCTGATCTTACATCCCGAAGCGACTCTGACCCGATCAGTCTCATTGGTCAACTCGTCCCCGATATCCGTCCGCAGAATATTTCCGACGCGTGGAAAACCACTCCTGCGTCTGGCGACGTTCAGCAAACGCAAATCTGTCACATCGTGGACGCAAGCAACGGTCAATCTGCCAGCGCCGAAGGATTGTTCTACCAGTTGATCGTCCGCCTGCATAAATATTCGCTCGGTCGCGCCGATTACAACGCCAGCGTCCACTGGCAGCGCGGGCTGGTGCTGGAGGATGAATACAAAAGCCGCGCATTTCTTGAACACGTGGGCAACGACGTCCGCATTACCGTCCGCTCGCCGTATCCCGAAGGACTGCTCGGCATGTTGACCCGCGAAGTGAAATTCCTCGTCGAAAGTTTTTGGGAAGGCTTGCGCTGTGATGTGATGGTTCCGTGTATCAATCCATGCGGAAAGAATAACGCTGGTACTGGTCTATTTGAAGTTGAAAAACTAATGACTTTCAAAAGACAAGGAATGACGATGTTTCCTTGTATGATCTCTGGCTGTAATCAAGCACAAGACATTGACGCGCTTCTTCGCAACGCACCTGCCGCCACGCAGTCAATCTCACTCGCCGAGTTGCAATCTGAATTTACTGCCATCAAAGACAAACTGGATGAAGTCAACGTCACCTCGCGCCGCATTCTCTCCCAAGTGGACAAGACTTATACCGACCTCCTGCAAGTCCTCACCGACGAAGCCAAAGAAGGTCCACGCCTGTTCAGTTTCTTCCCCGTTGACCGCAGCGCGTTCAATCCCAAAACCTGGATTCGTGAAAAGTTCCGCCTCGTCTTATGGTGCGAACATTCGCGCCTGCCGCTCCCCGTTTTGAACAATGGCGACATGAAGAAGGGCGTCTACGATCTTGAACTGGAGCGTGAATGGTTCAAGAAAGCCAGCCCCTACTTGAAACTCCTGACGGGTACGCTGGGCATGGTGCTCCCCGTCGCCTCCTCCGCCGTCAAACTCGCGCTCGATGAAACCGCCTACAAACTCATCGAAGAACAACTCGACTTCGGCAAATCCATCATTGACGCCTCCCTCGGCGAAACCGCCAAGATCGGCGACTTCCTCGGCGCAGCAGATTCTACTTCGCTAGAACACGGTGTCGCCCTCCGCTCTGACGGCTCCACCCTGCGCGAACTCCACGCCCTGCTCAAAGCCAAAGACCCTGGCTTTGGTAGTCTCGTCCGCGTAATGAACAAACGCCAGGAATTCCTCTGGGTCCATGAGAAGTTTGCGGGTGAGTATTAAACGAAAACACCCCGCAAGCGAGGTGTTCAATTGAGACGTCATTTTGAAGGCTAAACTTCTTCGAGCAATTTTACAAACTCATCTGGAGAGACAGAAATTTCCCGCAAGATTTCGCGCATAAGCGGACGGGCGATGTCCCTGTTTCCATGATTGGGCAGCGTGGTCGTTCTTCCATCCGCGTGCCGATAAAAAACGTGACTGCCCTTCTGGCGTACAGCGTCAAAACCAAGCCGACGAAGAATCTTGTCCATCGTCTTGAAGTTCGCCATCGGCAATTTACTCATAATGCAATCTCTACCTGCTGTGTACCTACAAAATGC
>CAMCQT010000196.1 GCA_945877125.1 Candidatus Brevifilum fermentans
GACGGCTTGGATGAAGTGCGCCAGGACAGCCGCGCCAAGTGCGTGGAAGCGATCAACGCATTCAGAAAAAAACACGGCTTGACCTCCCTTGCCGTGTGCAGCCGTAGTCAGGATTATGCAGACCTCAACACGAAATTATCCTTTGAAGGTGCCATTGAAGTCCAGCCGCTGACACAAAAACAAATTACCGAGTTCTTCAACCGCTTTGGGGATGAGATGGCGGGCATTAAGCAGGTTCTCAAAAAAGATAGTGCCTTGCGCGAGATGGCAGAGACGCCCTTGTTTTTGAGCATTGTGATCATGGCGTATCGTGATAAACAGGATGTGGAGATTTTAGTTTCAGGGGATCAGAAGGCGAGACGCAAACATCTTTTTGATACTTATATTGAGCGGATGTTTGAATGGCGAGCGGAAAATATAGTTTTCAAAGAACAAAATGTATTACACTGGCTCTCGTGGGTGGCTAGCAAAATAATTGTGCATAATGCAATTCCTTATGTGTTTGAGGAAATGCAGCCTAAATGGCTTGATGAGAAAAATCAGAAACAGTACAAATTCATGATTAGGTGGTTTCTTAGCAGGTTATTTTTCGGTTTACTTGGTGGGCTGAGTTTTGGGCTTCTTGGTGGAATACTTTTTGAAACAGTTTTTGGATTGTTCACTTTGCATTTGGGGTCACCTTATGAACTATTTGACAAGACGTTAATTGGGCGTCTTTTTGGACTATTTTTTGGAATACTCGTTGGGCTAGAATTTGGTTACTTTAGCGATTTCCATGAAAAGGAAATCTATACAGTCGATTCCATTCTATTGAAATGGAATTGGAAAGAGGCGGGAGTTCGGTTGTTTTTCGGACTGCTTGGTGGGCTGAGTTTTGGGCTGTTTGGTGGGTTGAGTTTTGGATTACTTGGTGGGTTACTTGGTAGTATGTTACTTGGTGGGAAGACGATAGGTCTGAGCGTAGAGGCGGTAGATCAAACGACCTATCCAGGACAAAAAATAATTCGTACTGCAAGTAATTTTATATTTGTCGTCGTATTATTTTGCTGCCTGACTTTCATCCTATTTGTCAATCTACTTATTAGGCAATGGGGGTGGGATGTTGGAATAAGTATAGGGCTGAGTTTTGGGTTGCTCGTTGGGCTACGTTATGGTGGTGCTTTTCTTATCCAACACTACACTCTCCGCCTCATCCTCGCCAGTAATAACCTCCTCCCGTGGAAACTCATCCCTTTTCTCGACCACTGCGTTGACCTGATCTTCCTGCGCCGCGTCGGTGGCGGATATATCTTCGTCCACCGCCTATTGATGGAACACTTCGCCGAAATGTACGTGGAACCCCCAACCTCAAAGGGAAACTAAAAATGATACATACAAACTTTTGTCAAAAACGCAACAGTCCTTTCCCTATTTGGGAGAAGTTAGAAGGGGGTTCCCATGGCGCATGATGAAGTATATTACGAAGCAGAAAAGAAAATCGAAGAAGCCCTAAAATCGGGCGTAACGGAATTTGATTGCAACAAATCCTTCAGATTTTGACTTTATAGTCACCACAAAAGGCAGCAGATATGTCATATTTTGGTAATATATTTTCTAGAAATACTAAGAGTGAAGCAGAAAAGAAAATTGAAGAAGTGCTGAAATCGGGCGCGAAGGAACTGAGCCTCGCGGGAATGGCGGGACTTACTGAACTACCAGAGTCGCTGGGACAACTCACGCAATTGCAGTCGCTTGATCTCTCCAACAACCAACCTTATGCTAGGTATGACGAGCCACCTATAGTATTGCCAGAATGGATAGGAAACCTTGCTCAATTAGAAACTCTAAATCTTTCTTATAATCAATTAACCTCACTACCTGAGTCGTTAGGTAATCTTACGCTATTGAGAAAAATGTATGTCTCAGGGAATAAACTTGTCGAATTACCAAAATCGATAGGTTTGCTTTTGAATCTACAAATACTTTTCCTTGGAGATAATCAATTAACTAAACTGCCTGACGAAATTGGTAACCTAACAGAATTAATTGAACTATTGATTTACAGAAATAATTTAAAAACGATACCTGAATCACTGGGAAGGTTAACTAAACTAAAGTTACTTTATCTCCAAGGCAATCAATTATCTGACCTGCCCGCGTCGCTATCTCAATTAAAAAATTTATTTGACTTAGATCTAAAAGGCAATCCTGTTAATCCAGAACTTTCAGCCACGTTATCCGAAGGATTGAGCACGGCTAAGGTTTATCTGCGTTCCAAACAAAGCGACTCGATAATCCTCAATGAAGCCAAACTCATCCTCGTTGGCGAAGGTGAAGTTGGAAAAACCTGTTTGATGGACTCACTGTTAGGGCAACCATTTCGAGAACACGAAACCACTCACGGCATAGAAATCCAATCCTTCAACGTCACCACCGACTCCCAAACCTCCATCACCCTCAACGCCTGGGATTTTGGCGGACAGCGCGTGTATCGCCCCACGCATCAGTTATTCTTCAGTGCGCCTGCCGTCTATCTCGTCGTGTGGAAGCCGCGCGAAGGTTCGCAGGCGGGACAAGTCAAGGAGTGGATTCAACTCGTCAAGCGCCGCGAGCCGAGCGCGAAGATTCTCATCGTCGCCACGCACGGCGGACCGCAGCAGCGTCAGCCCGATATTGACCGTCAGGAACTGTGGGACTTGTTCGGTAAGGAAACCGTCGTTGACTTTTTCTTCGTCGAAAGCAAACCCGATGAGCAGGGCAATCGCAAAGGCATCGATGAACTCAAACGCGCCATTGCCCAGGTCGCCGCGAGCCTGCCCGAAGTCGGTCGTTCCGTGCCGAAGAGTTTTGCCGATGTCCGTCAAGCCTTGCAAGACAAGGGCGCGCCGTATCTGCCTTTGCGTGAAGTCCTCGACATTTGCCGCGCCCACAACATGGATGATGAGATCGCGCGCCTCTTCATCACCATCTCGCACCGCCTCGGTCATCTCACGCATTACGAAAACGACCCGACCCTGCGCGACATCGTCATCCTCCGTCCCGACTGGCTCGCCACCGCCATGAGTTACGTCCTCGATGATGAAGCGACGCGCGCCGCACACGGCTTGGTCAAATTCTCGCGTCTCGCTCACTTATGGGATGACAAAAACCGCGCAGACGATTCCCGCTATCCTGCGACTCTCCACCCGATTTTTCTCCGCCTGATGGAGCGCTTCGATCTTTCCTACCGTGTGGCTGATCCTACATCCCGAAATGATTCTGACCCGATCAGTCTCATCGGTCAACTCGTCCCCGATATCCGCCCGCAGAATATTTCCGACGCGTGGAAAACCTCTCCCGCGTCTGGCGACGTCCAACAGACGCAAATCTGTCACATCGTGGACGCGGGCAACGGTCAATCCGCCAGCGCGGAAGGATTGTTCTACCAGTTGATCGTCCGCCTGCATAAATATTCCCTCGGTCGCGCCGATTACAACGCTAGCGTCTACTGGCAGCGCGGGCTGGTGCTGGAAGATGAATACAAAAGCCGCGCCTTTCTTGAACACGTGGGCAACGACGTCCGCATTACCGTCCGCTCGCCGTATCCCGAAGGACTGCTCGGCATGTTAACCCGCGAAGTGAAATTCCTCGTCGAAAGTTTTTGGGAAGGCTTGCGCTGTGACGTCATGGTTCCGTGTATCAATCCATGTGGAAAGAATTCGCCTGGCACAGGCATGTTTGAAGTTGAAAAATTGATGGACAGCAAACGTAAGAACAGGCACGAGTTCCCGTGTCCTGTTTGCACCGAATGGCAGAACATTGACTCCCTGCTCCGCAATGCACCTGCCGCCACGCAGGCAATCTCACTTGCTGACTTGCAATCAGAATTTGCTTCACTCAAAAGTGAACTGCATGATGAATTTAACACCAACACGCGCCGCATTCTCTCCCAAGTAGACAAAACCTACACCGACCTGCTGCAAGTCCTCACCGACGAAGCCAAAGAAGGTCCGCGCCTGTTCAGTTTCTTCCCAGTTGACCGCAGCGCATTCAATCCCAAAACTTGGATTCGTGAAAAATTCCGCCTCGTCTTATGGTGCGAACATTCGCGCCTGCCGCTCCCCGTTTTGAACAACGGCGACATGAAGAAAGGCGTCTACGACCTCGAACTGGAACGTGAATGGTTCAAGAAAGCCAGTCCCTATTTGAAACTCCTGACAGGAACCTTGGACATGGTACTGCCTGTCGCGTCCTCCGCTGTCAAACTCGCACTCGATGAAAAAGCCTACAAACTCATCGAAGAACAACTCGACTTCGGCAAATCCATCATCGACGCAACCCTCGGCGAAACCGCTAAAATCGGCGACTTCCTCGACACAGCGGATTCCACCAATCTCGCGCAAGCGCACGGCGTCTCCCTTCGCTCCGACGGCTCCACCCTGCGCGAACTCCACGCCCTGCTCAAAGCCAAAGACCCTGGCTACGGCGGTCTTGTCCGCGTGATGAACAAACGCCAGGAATTTCTCTGGGTGCATGAGAAGTTTGCGGGTGAGTATTAAACGAAAACACCCCGCAAGCGAGGTGTTCAATTGAGACGTCATTTTGAAGTCTAAACTTCTTCGAGCAATTTTACAAACTCATCTGGAGAGACAGAAATTTCCCGCAAGATTTCGCGCACAAGCGGACGGGCGATGTCCCTGTTTCCATGATTGGGCAGCGTGGTCGTTCTGCCATCCGCGTGCCGATAAAAAACGTGACTGCCCTTCTGGCGTACAGCGTCAAAACCAAGCCGACGAAGAATCTTGTCCATCGTCTTGAAGTTCGCCATCGGCAATTTACTCATAATGCAATCTCTACCTGCTGTGTACCTACAAAATGC
>CAMCQT010000197.1 GCA_945877125.1 Candidatus Brevifilum fermentans
GAAAGTCAATTTCAAACACTTGAAGAACCGCAAGACATATTCACAATTGATATTGAAAATACACCGCAAGATATTCTTACACTCATTCGCAAAGGATTTAATTTATGAAACTCCCATCTCACCTGTACCTGGACAACTTGAACATCCCATACGAAGCACGCAGTTTCTCGCCTGAAACAGAAAAAGGCGCGGCAAATGTGGCGCACGTGCTGGGCTTCTCTGAACGGCAAGCAGTGAAAACCCTCATCTTTCAAGTGGATACAGGCGAGCGCGTGCTGGTCATGCTCGGCGGCGACCAAAATGCAATTTCAGGAAATTTGAAGAAGGCGATTGGGTCGCGCAACATTCAAATGGCGGCGCCCGAAGTAGTGAAGGAAACAACTGGATATATTATCGGGTCGATCCCCGCCTTTAGCTGGCAGCCAGTCAACTTCAGATCCTTCCTCGAAGCGAGTCTGCTCAATGAACCCATGCTCGGCACAGGTGGAGGTCAATGGGGTGAAGAGATCATGATCACGCCTGAGAATTTGATCAAGGCTAGTAATGCAATTGTGGTCAATTTGACTGAAAAGAAGTGAGGGATAAAAAGTAAAAAGGACTGCAAAACAGTCCTTTTTACTTTTTACTTTTTACTTTTTACTTTTCGCATTTTACTTTTTATCTCAGATATAACCAATTCAATTCGCGCAATTTTCCAGACAAATCATCATTCATGTCATCTTCCCCCATGCGCCACCCCCAGTTACCACCCAACCTGCTTGGGAAGTTCATGCGGGCTTCGCCATCACAATTTAATACGTCTTGCATAGGTGTGACTGCAATATCGGCAACGGAGCTCCACACGGCGCGGATTAGATCCCAGGCGAAATCACTGCCGTCTACACGCAAGTAGCGCTGGGCGAATTCGCGTTCGTGAGGTTCGGCGGCGGCAAACCAGCCGCGGGCAGTGTCGTTGTCATGTGTGCCAGTGTAAGCCACACAATTGGGGACATAGTTATGAGGGAGAAATGGATTGTCAGGTCCCGAAAATCCAAACTGTAGAACCCTCATGCCGGGCAGGTTGAAAGCCTCCAATAATTCGATGACATCGGGCGTCACCAAGCCGAGGTCTTCGGCAATAAACGGCAATCCTGTTCCAGCGGTAATCAAGCCGTCGCCGAGGTGCTTATCTATGGCGCGGAACAAGTCTGTGCCGGGACCCGTAACCCAGCGGCCAAATTCCGCAGTTTTATGCTCAGCGGGAATTTCGTAATAGCCTGCAAATCCACGGAAATGGTCAAAGCGTAAGATGTCAAAAATTTTCAAAGAGGAGCGCACACGCGAAAGCCACCAGGCGTAGCCGTCTTTTTTATGCGTTTCCCATTTATAAAGCGGATTGCCCCATAATTGTCCCGTAGCTGAAAAGATATCGGGCGGAACACCCGCCACAACCGTTGGGTTTCCTGCTTTATCCATATAAAATAATTCAGGGTGAGCCCACACATCTGCGGAGTCGTTGGCGACAAAGATGGGAAGGTCGCCAATGATCTGAATGCCGCGTTCATTTGTGTATGCGCGCAGCTTGTCCCACTGACGAAAGAACAAGAATTGATAGAATGCATAGCGCATGACGGTTTCAGCAAGTTCATTCTGCACTTTACGCAGAGCCGTCTTTTTACGAGACCTAAGCGGCTCCGGCCAACCGCTCCAAGCGCCGCCACCGTTGGCTTCTTTCAATGCCATGAAGAGAGTGTAATCATCCAGCCAGGTGGTATTTTCAGCGCAGAAATAATCAAAGGCTGGGCGCAAATGCTCGGGGTGGGCTTGGTAGTTGGAAAATGCCTTTTGCAAAAGATCAAGCTTGCGAGGGATGACCAACCCAAAGTCCACGTGAGAGGCGGGCAATCCTTTTATCTCGTCCAAATCAGATTGAGTCAATAATCCATCTGCAAGCAAATCATCGGGGCTGATTAGATATGGATTTCCTGCGAACGCAGAAAAACACTGGTAGGGCGAATCGCCATATCCAGTAGGTCCAAGCGGAAGCACCTGCCAGAGTTTGCAGCCAGTGGAGGAAAGCCAATCAACGAAACGAAATGCCTGCGGGCCGAGGTCACCGATGCCATAGGAGCTTGGCAGGCTGGAGGGATGAAGGAGAATGCCAGAGGAGCGTTTGAAGGTCATGATTTTTTGATGAGGGATTGATAGAGGTCGAGATATTTTTTCGCAGAGTTTTCCCAGGAGAAATCCTGAGCCATGCCCGCGCGTTGAATGGATTGCCATTTTTCAGGCTCTGCATAAACCTTGAACGCAGATTTGATCGCAGCCATTAATGCCATGTGGTGAATTTTTTCAAAGACAAAACCTGTCTTGCCGTGCACAACCGTATCGTTCAGCCCGCCTGCCGCACGCACCACAGGGACACAACCGTAACGCATGGAGATCATTTGCGAAAGTCCGCAGGGCTCGTAGCGCGAAGGCATTAAGAACATATCTGAGCCGGCATAAATTTGACGAGCAAGTCCTCCGTCGTAACGCGTTATAACTTTCACTCGATCAGGGAACAAAGCCTGCAATTTCATTGCTTCTTCTTCCAACTTGGGGTCGCCTGTGCCCAAAATAACCGCCTGCCAATTGGAACGTTTCATGCTCTTGAGTGCGGTAAAGACAAGGTCAACACCCTTTTGTACATCCATACGGGAGACCATCGCAAGCAAAGGCGTTTCAGGTTCGCATGGCAAGCCAAGTCTTTCCTGTAATAATTTTTTGTTTGCGGGGCGTTTTTCAAGTGAGTCAATATCGAAATTAGCGCCCAAGGCAGGGTCATCTGCGGGGTTGAATGACGCCGTGTCCAGCCCATTCAAAATACCGCTGACTGTCTCGCCGCGCGAGCGTAAAAAGTCGTCCAATCCGCAGCCGTATTCTTGCGTGAGAATTTCACTGCCATAGGTTGGTGAAACAGCCACGATGGCATCTGAAGCCCATAAACCCAAAGGCAGGGGCATCACACGCGCCCAATCGGGCAAGTCTGTTTGTGCAAGTTTCACGCCATAACTTTCCAAAATAGCGGTTACGTCTGGTCCCATGAATGGAAGGTTATGCAAAGTGATTACAGACGCCACATGACGCGCACCTTCCTCCCAACTTTTCGTAAGTGAGCCGTACATACTCAACGCAGTATGCCAATCATTTCCGTGGATAACATCAGGAAGCCAGTTGATATGATGCGGCAGTTCCAATGCGGCTAGAGAAAAGAAAGCATATTTTTCAGCATCCAAAACAGCATCGGATGAATACACCGACCCATTCACGCGGATCGGCTCACCGCCGATAAAATATACGGGCATGCCATTCAAGGATGTCTCAAACGCTTCAACCTGAATCTCAGCGCCGCCGTGGGCGAGCGAAAACATCCCCACTGGTTTTAGGTTGTCCGCTTTTATTGCGGGGTGATACGGCAATACAAGCCGTACATCCAGTTTAATGTCTTCATTGGAAAGCGCGCGCAAAGCACGCGGCAAGGAACCAGCAACATCGCCCAGCCCGCCTACTTTTACAAAAGGCTCGGCTTCTGCGGCAAGAAAAAGTACGTTGATTGTTTGGGACATGAGGACTATTTTACTCGAAAAGAAAACCTCCGAGGTCTTTAAGACCTCGGAGGTTTTTGGTGGGAGGATGACGGGGAACGATCCCGCAACATTCGCCTCCACAGGGCGACGCTCTGCCAATTGAGCTACATCCTCCATACTTGAAACGAGCGACATTATATCATTAGGATATGACACTCGCAAGGATTTTTTGGATTAATTCAGCAACCGCATCACGCTTAACTGTGACCTGTTCGCCGTTCATCAGATTTTTGACTGACACCTCAGCATTCGCCGCCTCATCGGGACCTACTGTGACAACGACGCGCGCCTTCATTTTATCGGCAAATTTGAATTGCTTTTGCAGTTTGGCAGGTTCGGGATAGCACAATACCTTTAACCCTGCACTGCGCAATTCGGCTGCCAATGTATAGGATTCAAGCAACAGACTTTCATTGAAGATCGTCACAAGAACAGGCGCAGGGCTTGGGATGAATTCAGGCAGAAGTCCTTTTTCCTGCAAAACAATTCCCATCACCACGTCACCCATCGCGAAGCCAACGCCAGAGAGCGGCTGTCCGCCGACATCGGCGAGCAGATTATCATAACGTCCGCCGCCTAAGATGGCACGCTTGACAGAGCCGCTGGTATCAAAGGCTTCAAAGACTGTGCCTGTGTAATACAAAAGTCCGCGCATAATGTTTGGATCAAACTTGACATAGTCTTTTACGCCCAAGGCTTCAAGCGCAGCAAACAGACGCACAAGTTCGTCGCTGTTTTTCCACAGGTCAAAATTGCTGAGGATGTTTTTCAAGCCATCGAGTTGAGTTTGGGAGATGCCGCCTTCAAGCACGTAGGCGTCCCACTTGACTGATTCCATCTTCGAGCGGCGATCCACCATGTTCGAGACATCAAGTCGCTTCTCTTGCGGAATGCCTAACGCATCGAACTCAGAATCCATCAGCCGCCGATTATTCACGTAAATGGTAGCCAGCTCAGGGGTGAGTCCGACCGAGCGCAGGAATGTCGCGCCGACGGCGATTAATTCCGCATCCGCTTCTGGTGAGCTGACTCCGAGCATGTCAATATTCCACTGGAAGAATTCGCGGCTGCGTCCCTTCTGCGGCTGTTCGTAACGC
>CAMCQT010000198.1 GCA_945877125.1 Candidatus Brevifilum fermentans
TTGGTTCGTTCTCTCATCAGTAGCCTCACTTGGGCGTCGGTTGCGGTCATCGGCTCTCCTTCTTCTGAAGAGTCTATCCGTTTCCGAGACCTTATCGGTGGGCATTTCTAGTTGTCGTCGGGGGGTAATTCTAATTGTCGTTAACCGCTCGCATCGCCAATATTCCCCAAAGCAAGCAAAGCACGTGATCGAACGGTAAAATATTCGCCTTTCAACGCATCCAATAAAGCAGGAATGGCTAACTTTTCTTTGCTCATACCAAAGATTTCCACCACACGCCCGCGGATGATTGGATGTGCGGTTGCAAGAGCCTTTGTCAGCGGGAGGGTTGCGGAAGATATTCGGGCTAGTATATGCTGATAGTACAGAATCAGTCCCGGGTCTTGAGTCTGAAGCGCGTCAATCAATGGCGGCACAGAATCTGCGCCCAGTTTGATCAACTCCCGAGCGGCGTTGTCGCGTCTGGTGGAATCTGAAAGTTGAGCTATCAGCCTTTTTACTTCGCCCAGAGGTCCGCCTGTGAGCCAGTTCATATTTTTATTGTATCTTAAAAAGAAACTCCCCGCGCTGCCGCAGGGAGTTTGCAATCTCTTGATGGATATTTTTAGAGACCCTTGACCAAAAGGGCAACCACTAATAAAGCAAAGCCCATAAAAACAAGCCAAAAGGCTTCAATCGGGAGCAGGGTTAAAACGCCGAGGAAACTAAATAAGCCGAGCAGACCCAAAACGACGGCGATCCAGAAGGTAATTTCCTTGGGCGGTGTAAGTTTAAGTTTCATGATCAATCTCCTTGAGATAATGGTTGATAATTTTTGGTATTGCGTGAACATCTATTTCATCTTATTATAAATACGGACTCACCACATCCCCCAACTGATGGATTTATACCTAGTCAACCTGGGGGAGGTTCCGAAGGATAATATGAACTCTCAAAGCCTCTCAGATCGAAATTCGGACTAAATTTCTCTGATATAATGCCCTGTTTGCCTGTGAATAAGCACATCGCCAGAAACATTCTGGTGTTATTTTTTGCAATCTGCTAGTGGAGTTAATAATGAAGAAAGAACAACAACTTGATTTATATTATCAAATGGTCTTGATTCGCCGTCTGGAAGAACGCGGCGCGGAGCTGTATCAGGCTGGCAAGATCGGCGGTTTTATGCACCTGTACATCGGGCAGGAAGCCGTTTCAACTGGATTGATCGCAGCGCGTGAACCACGCGACCGTGTGATCACTGCCTATCGCGATCATGGCGTGGCGTTGAACTGTGGCATTTCAGCCAATGAAGTAATGGCGGAATTGCTCGGCAAGGCAACGGGCATGTCGAAAGGCAAGGGCGGCTCGATGCACATGGCAGATACGTCCAAGAACATGTGGGGCGGACACGCCATCGTCGGCGGTCACCTCCCCATTGCTTCGGGATTTGCCATCGGCGACCAATATGCGGGCAACGACAACATCACCATCTGCATGTTTGGTGATGGCGCGACCAACATCGGTTATTTCCACGAGGCTTTGAATATTTCGAAAATCTGGGGCTTGCGTGTATTGTGGGTTTGCGAAAACAATCAATACGGCATGGGCACATCCGTAGACCGCGCGTCGGCTGTGACTGAGATTCGCCAAAAGGCGGAAGGCTACGGCATGAAGAACGGTCAAGTGGATGGAATGGATGTAACCAAGGTTTATGAAGCCGCGAAAGAAGCGTTGGAATTTGTCCGCAAAAATGCACAGCCGTATTTACTTGAAATTGATACCTACCGTTTCCGCGGACATTCGATGGGCGACCCGGAACGTTATCGCAAAGCGGAAGAAGTAAAGAAATGGCAGGAGAACGACCCGATCGGTATTTTCAACAAGCAGTTGCTTGAGAAGAAAATTACGACTGCCAAAGTTTTGGATGAGATCGAAGCCCGCGCCGAGCAGGAAGTTGTGAAAGCAGTGGAGTTTGCCGAGGCAAGCCCTGAGCCTGCGATGTCGGAATTATTTACGGATATTTACGCGGACTAAAAGCCAGTGAACAGTGGTCAGTAAACTGGCCCACTGATTACTGAAAACTGAAAACTGAACACTGGAGTTACACATGGCAAAAATTACAATGCGCGAGGCGATCTCGCAAGCTCTTATGGAAGAAATGGACCGCGACCCCAAGGTATTTATCATGGGTGAAGAGGTCGGCGTTTGGGGCGGCACGTATGCGGTCACCAAAGGCTTTTACGATAAATATGGCGCGATGCGTGTCAAAGATACACCCATCGCAGAAAACGCAATCATCGGCGGCGCGATTGGCGCGGCGATGGTGGGTCAACGTCCCGTTGCAGAATTGATGACCATCAACTTTGGTTTCTCGGCGATGGATTACATCATCAATCAGGCGCCCAAACTTCACTACATGTTTGGCGGGCAATTCACATTACCTTTGGTGATTCGCGCTGTCGGCGGCGGTGGACGCCAGCTTGGCGCAACACACTCGCAAACTCCCGATGCCATCTTCGCACATTTCCCCGGCTTGAAAGTCGTCAGCCCTGGGACGCCGGAAGATGCCAAAGGATTGCTCAAATCAGCTATCAGGTCGAATGATCCAGTTTTGTTCATCGAACATGCCACCATGTACCAAGTCCGCGGCGAAGTGCCTGAGGGCGAGTACACCATCCCGATCGGAAAATCCAAAGTACAGCGCGCTGGCAAAGATGTCACCATCGTCACGTATTGCAAAGGACTTGAGCTTTCGATGAAAGCCGCCGATGAACTGGCGAAGCAAGGCATCGAAGTTGAAGTCGTTGACCTGCGTACCCTTCGCCCGCTCGACATGGAACCCATCATCGAGTCGTTCAAGAAAACCAACCGCGCGGTGGTCGTCGAAGAAGGTTGGAAATCCTACGGCGTCGGCTCCGAAATCGTCAGCCGAATTTACGAAGAAGCCTTTGATTACGTCGATGCGCCCATCATCCGCGTGGCGCAAAAAGAAGTGCCGCTCCCCTACAACCGCACGCTCGAACAAGCCGCGCTCCCGCAGGTGGCAGACATCGTCGCGGCGGTCAAGGAGGTTTTGAAATAATGGCTGAAACAATTTCCATGCCCAAACTCGGCTTCGACATGGCCGAGGGTTTGCTCGTCCGCTGGGTGAGACAAGTTGGCGAGACCATCAACAAAGGCGATGTGCTCGCCGAAATCGAAACCGACAAAGCCACCGTTGAAGTTGAATCTTCGGCAAGCGGCGTAGTTCTGCAACTCATCGTCGATCAAGGCACGATGGTTCCCGTCAACGCGCCGATTGCGATTGTGGGAGCGGCAGGAGAAAAAGTAGACTCGGCATCGCCGTCAAAGGTCGAAGGTCAAAAGTCTGTGGATGAAAGTCCGCTTCCCGCGACGCCGATAGTTGATTCTGCTCCCCAGGCAGTTGCTTCCGCTGACGGCGTAGCCGTCAAGGCTAGTCCGCTTGCAAAAAAAATTGCCCACGATCAAAAAGTGGATTTGTCCAATGTGAAAGGCACGGGTCCCGGTGGGCGAATTGTCCGCAAGGATATTGAAGCGGCGCTATCTAGT
The DNA here is from genome assembly GCA_945877125.1 of Candidatus Brevifilum fermentans. Lineage (GTDB taxonomy): Bacteria > Chloroflexota > Anaerolineae > Anaerolineales > Villigracilaceae > Villigracilis. The sequence goes on from CAMCQT010000198.1 coordinate 3,550, forward strand.
GGACAGTTGACAGTGGATAGTGGGCAGTCAAAAGCAGGCATCATTCCTTCTCTACCCACCACCCACTACACACCAACCACTGAAGACAAAGCCATTCAAACCACCAAACTTCGCCAAGCCATCGGGCGCAGACTGGTTGAATCAAAGACCACCATCCCGCATTTCTATGTGACGCACGAATTCAAAATGGATGCATTGATGGACATGCGCAAGCAGGTCAACGCTTATTTGCCCGATAATGAAAAAGTATCGGTCAATGACTTTGTGCTCAAAGGTGTGGCGCTGTCGCTGCGTCAATTCCCCAATTTGAATGCCACCCTCAAAGGCACCGAGATTGTGCAGTTCGGGCATGTCAACGTTGGCGTGGCGGTCACCGTCCCCGGCGGACTGATGACCGTGGTCGTCAAAGACACCGATCAAAAGACATTGCGCCAGATCTCAGGTGAAGTCAAAGTTATGGCAGCCCGCGCCCGCGAAGGCAAGGTCAAGCCTGAGGATGTGGATGGTTCCACATTCTCCACATCCAATTTGGGCATGTACGATGTCGAAGAATTCATCGCCATCATCAATCCGCCCGAAGCTGGGATTTTGGCGATTTCATCCGCAAGGGAAATTCCTGTCGTGGAAAATGGTCAGGTCAAAGCAGGCTGGAGAATGAAAGCCACCATCTCCGTTGACCATCGCGTCAGCGACGGAGCGGAAGCCGCGCAGTTCATGCAAGCGCTGGCAGGGTTCCTCGAAAATCCAGTCAGGATGTTGGTGTAGCACAAAGTAAAACTCCGAGTTCAAGAACTCGGAGTTTTACTTTCATTTATTGAATTAGGCGAAAAAAAAGGTCCTCCGTAAATGCGGAGGACCTTTGGGTATTTCAAATCAATTATTTACCGGAGCGGAGGCATTCTTGCGCTGGCGGAAGGTAATGCGGGCGCGGGTTAGATCG
>CAMCQT010000199.1 GCA_945877125.1 Candidatus Brevifilum fermentans
GCCTCTTCAATCACTTCCGCCAACATCTTGCCTATTTGGTTTATCTTTTCAATGTTATATTCCATTTTGAACCTCGGGTAGTTTGGTTTGGTTGGTCCCGAACTATCCTACCTGAGGTTACCTCTCCCTGACAACCTTTGCTTGCACACTCATCAAGCAAGAACATTTTGATACACTGATTTTCTGGTATAATCTTCGCCCGTGACTGGTCCTGCCCTACGGTTTAATGCTGTGGGTACGGAGACCTGCAAAATGCGGCGCTCTTGCCGCAAAAATCTATCAAAAAAGGAAGCACACGTCATGCCATTAGCTAAAGAAGTTAAGACCAAGGCGATCGAAGATTTTCATCGCCACGACAAGGATACCGGTTCGCCCGAAGTGCAAATCGCCATCCTGACCAACCGCATTACTCAACTGACCGAGCACTTGCGAAGCAACAAGCAGGATCAATCCTGCCGCCGCGGTTTACTAAGAATGGTCGGTCAACGCCGCCGATTGCTCACGTACTTGCGCTCAAGCAATTACCAGCATTATCTGAACGTGACCGAACGATTGTCACTCCGCCGTAAGTAATTTTGTTTGTTAGACCCTAAAGGTCGCGAGACTTTTAGGGTCTTATTTAATAGCCCACACCCTGCCCTCTCCCACGGGGAGAGGAGGAGATGCCCGCAGTCAGGAATTGAATAGCGCGAACAACCGCGGTTGTTCCCACTCTTCAGTCCCTGACCCACTGGCGGGAAATATTGTAAGAGCGGCTTGCGAGCCGCCTCAACACAGGAGACAATAATATATGAAACCCGAATTAAAACGCTATTCAGCCGTTGTTGGCACGCGCACATTCACCTTTGAGACCGGCACATTGGCCGCTCAAGCAGGCGGCGCGGTCACTTTTGGCGTGGAAGAATCCATCGTTTTTGCGGCTGCCACCATGGGCGGCATCCGCGAAGGAATCGACTTCTTCCCACTTTCCGTTGACTTTGAAGAACGCATGTACGCCGGCGGCAAGATCCCTGGTTCCTTCTTCCGTCGAGAGGGTCGCGCTTCCACAGATTCAATTCTTGTGGCGCGCTTAACTGACCGCCCCCTGCGCCCACTCTTCGCGCATGGAATGCGGAACGAAGTACAAGTCATCATGTACACTTTCTCAGCCGACGGCATCAATCCGCTGGATATTCTGGCGATCAACGCCGCTTCTGCCGCGATCATGATCTCAGACATTCCCTGGGCTGGACCTGTGGCCGCTGTGCGTGTGGGACGTGTGGACGGCGAGTTCGTGCTCAACCCAACTTTTGATGAAATGAACGCCTCTGACCTCGACTTGAGAATTGCCGGCACCAAAGATGCAATCCTCATGGTGGAATGCGGCGCGAACGAAATCCCCGAAGATGTGATGGTCGCGGCGCTCGAACTGGGACACCAGTCCATGCAGCCGATCATTGACCTGCAACTCAAGATGCAGGCTGAAATTGGCAAGCCGAAACGCGAAGTAGCCCTGAACACTGCCAACGAAGATTTACTAAAGAAAGTATTCGAGTCGGTCAACGGCAAGATGAACGAATTGCTCGACAAGCCGTTGAACAAAAATGAATTCTACGGCGGCATGGACGAATTGCAAGCCGCTGTCGTTGCTGAATTATGCATCGAAGGCGATGCAACTGCGCCCGCCGCAAAAGATGTCAAATCTGCGTTTAGCGAAGCCGAACACAAGATCGTGCGTGAACGGATTTTGAGCATGGGCAAACGTCCCGATGGCCGCACCCCCACCGACATCCGCCCGATCTGGTGCGAAGTGGGGCTTTCTCCGCGCGCACACGGCACTGGACTTTTCACACGCGGCGAGACACAGGTCTTGTCCTTTGCGACACTCGGCACCTTGGGCGAAGCGCAGGAACTCGACAATTTATCTCCCGATAAAACCAAACGCTACATGCACCACTATTCCTTCCCGCCTTTCTCCACCGGCGAAGTCAAAATGCTTCGTGGACAGAGCAGGCGCGAGGTAGGTCATGGTGCATTGGCAGAGCGCGCGCTCGAACCCGTGCTCCCCGCTGAAGAATCCTTCCCATACGCCATCCGCGTGGTGTCCGAAGCTTTATCCTCCAACGGCTCGACCTCGATGGGTTCAGTCTGCGGTTCCACTTTGGCTTTGATGGATGCGGGCGTGCCAATCAAGGCTCCTGTATCTGGCGTAGCCATGGGACTCATTACCGATGAGACCGGTCGCTATCAAATTTTGACCGACATCCAAGGCACCGAAGATCACCTCGGTGACATGGATTTCAAAGTAGCTGGCACCGCTGAAGGCATCACTGCTTTGCAGATGGATATTAAAATCAGCGGCTTGAGCACGCAGATGATGAAAGAAGCATTGGCACAGGCTCACACTGCGCGCATGTCCATCATGGACAAAATGCTTGAAGCCTTAGACGCTCCGCGCGCGGAATTGAAACCGCACGCCCCGCGCATCATCACCGTCAAGATTCCGATTGACAAGATCGGTGCATTGATCGGACCTGGCGGCAAGAACATCCGCGCTTTGCAGGAAGAAACTCACACCAAGATCGACATTCAGGAAGACGGCACGGTCTACATCGCATCCACCGACAGCGTGGGCGCAAAGATCGCGCAGGAACGCGTGGCAGGGCTGACCGAGTCTGTGGTGATCGGAAATATCTACACCGGCAAAGTTGTCCGCATTGAAGCCTTTGGCGCATTTGTGAACCTGCTGCCCGGTATGGACGGACTGGTACACATCTCACAGCTTGCAAGCGAACGCGTGAACTCGGTTGAAGATGTTTGCGCAATGGGTGATGAATTGACCGTAATGGTCACAGATGTTGACCCACAAGGCAAGATCCGCCTCTCCCGTCAGGCTGTGCTCGAAGGCTGGTCGGCTGAGGAAGCCCGCGAGAAAGACGCCCGCAAGAGCGGACCTCGCCCTGCTGGCGGCGGACGTGGCGGTGACCGCAATGGCGGACGCAGTGGAAGCGGCGGTGACCGTGGACGCAGCAGCGGCGGAGATCGCGGCGGAAATAGAAGATAGTCAGGAAGTAATCAGTAATTAGTAATCAGTTGAAACCTCCGAGTTCTTTGAGAACTCGGAGGTTTTTTTGTAGTATTATTCAATTTGTTCCGTATAAATTCAAAAGGAAGTTGCTTCTCAACTTCACTGTTATGGCTAACCCAAACATCGTAAAATAGGGAGCAACAATGTCAGAAAAACTACCCAATGATAATAACGGACTTCTTGAACTACTCAAGAAGTTATGGTTGCCTTTTGCGGGGTTTATTGGCGCGGTCTCGTTGACGTATAGCTTCTACAAGATGTGGCTGGGTGATCAGGAAGCAGTTACATACATCACAGCAGGCGCAGGGCTACTCATTCTTATTCTTGCACTGCTTTGGGTTGGTTTTAGGAATCGGACTATTACCCGACCAGCCGTGTGGCCAATTGGAGGAACTAGAACTGAAACTTACCCTCTCTTCAAACCTTCATATCGAAAAGCGGCTCAGGTAGGATTGAGTGTAATTACTTTGCTTGCTATTTTTGGATTTGTGATATTAGGTCAACATCTTCATTCTCAGAAAAAATACCGCACCGAGCAAGAACAAAAACTAATCATCCTAATCGCGGCTTTTGAAGGTCCCGAAGAAGTCTACGGCTTACGTAATGAAATTATCGAAAAACTGAATGCCAATTTTTCTGGCGAAAAGAATATCGAAATTATCCCTGTTGATGAAATCATCACAGTGACACAAGGTAGCGTCTATGCCCGTCAACTTGGCGAACACCGCTTGGCAGATATTGTCATCTGGGGTTGGTATCGTCCGACCGAAAATCCCAATATCACCATCCACATAGAGAACCTTACGCTTGAAAAAATGCTACCTATTAGAAAAAGTGAAATCCTACAACCTGCTGCAACATTAGCGGAACTAGAATCTTTTTCTTTTCAACAGCAAGCCGGACAAGAAACTAGTGCTTTAATCTCATTTTTAGCTGGCTTTATTAATTACAACATCGAAGATTATTGGACTTTTGACAAGTTGAAGAAACTTGCTTGAGAAAAAGAGCAAGGTAGCACCTTAACAAAACGATAAACGAACGACCCGGCGGCTAAAAAACTAAGGGTATGCCTTTTTTCATGACTGGCTGGCGTTTTCTTGGGGTGAGTTTTGTGCCTTTGCGCCTGCCCGGGGATTTACCTCGGCGTTTGGGAGCAGGGGCAGGTGACCCAATCTGCGTAATAATTCGGCTCATGTCGCGTAAGACCATTGCCGG
>CAMCQT010000200.1 GCA_945877125.1 Candidatus Brevifilum fermentans
ATTTTATCACCCCTCTTTGTGCATGACAAAAATGGGCTACTTTTCAATAATAAAGTGGTCCCCTTTTTGATAATAATTTTAATGTGGCGACTTTCAATGTGGGTACTTTTTCGATAATAAATTGGGCACTTTTTAACTAGTAAAAAACACAATTATGCGGAACTCGTGAAGGGCGATAAAACGGGCTTTAGGATTTATGTCAAAGAAGGCACGCCGTTGAACACAAATCACAAAGAAGCCTATAAAGAAGTTGGGTTAGAGGTTGGTAAAAAAGCTAACCTGACAGGTGTTGCGAAAGCTCGTGATTGGATGTGTGCCAACTTCTTCGATGTTCGTACCTTTGGCGCAGTGATGAGCACAGGCGATAACTGCGGGCAGGTGCGTGGACCCATTCAGATCAACTTCTCGCGCAGTATTGATCCTATTGTCCAGCAGGAAGTGACCATTACCCGCCAAACCGTAACCCGTGAGGAAGAAGCCGAAAAAGAGCGCACGATGGGACGCAAGCATATTGTTCCTTACGGCTTGTATAAAGTTGAAGGATATATTTCCGCAAAACTGGCAAACGATGAAACCAAAGGTACGGGCTTCTCCGAAGAAGACCTTGAATTATTCTGGAAAGCACTTGAAGAAATGTTCGAACATGATCATTCCGCCGCGCGTGGCAAGATGGCTGCACAAAAACTTTTCATTTTCAAGCACAATGATGAACTCGGCAATGCGCCTTCGCACAAACTCTTTGACATGATCAAAGTTGAGAAAAAAGAAGCGGTTGTAATTCCACGTAAATTCGCAGATTACGATGTAGCTGTTGAAGGAAAAACTCCCGAAGGCGTGACACTGATCGAGAAACTTTAGTTCACTGAATTGCTGTCAACCGTTCGCCGTCCACGGTCAGTTCTTATGAAACCCGAATACACCCAAGACGAACTGCTTCCCCTCTCAGGCATCCAGCATTTTCTGTTTTGCCGCAGGCAGTGGGCGCTGATCCACATTGAACGTCAATGGAATGAAAACGCGCTCACTGCCGAGGGCAGGATCATGCACCAGCGTGCAGATGACCCGTTTTTTACTGAAACGAGGAACGGGGTCATCACCGCGCGTGCCGTGCCTGTGGCGTCTTATCGGCTTGGGCTTTCGGGTGTGTGCGACGTGATTGAGTTCACCTCCTCGCCAGACGGAGTCAAATTGCCTGGCAGAGATGGCTTGTATCTGCCCGCGCCCATCGAATACAAACGCGGCAAGGAAAAGCACGATCACAGCGACGAAGCGCAATTGTGTGCCCAGGCAATGTGTCTGGAGGAAATGCTTGCGGTGAAAATTCCGCATGGCTATCTTTTTTACGGCGAAACCCGTCACCGTGTTGAAATCAAGTTGACCGCCGAACTGCGTACCCTTGTCCAGGAGATGACTGCGGAAATGCAAAACTATTTCAAAAGAGGCTACACACCCAAAGTCAAAACATCCAAAGCCTGCCGCTCCTGCTCGCTGGCTGATGTATGCCTACCTGTGTTGCAGGGCAATGTCATCGCCGCGTCGAAATACATCAAGCACCAGATCGAAAACGGATAGCTCATGAAACACCTTGGCAATGTTTTATACGTCACCACGCCCGAAGCATTTCTGTCGTTGGATGGCGAAAATGTAGTCATCAAGAAAGAGGATGCACAGGGCGCCCACGAAGCGACGCGCCTGCCATTGCACAACCTTGAGAACATTGTCTGCTTCACCTGGCAGGGCGCGAGTCCTGCGTTAATGGGCGCGTGTGCCGAGCGAAATATTGGGCTTTGCTTCCTCACGCCCAATGGGCGTTTTCAGGCACGAGTTACTGGCAAGGTAAAAGGAAATCTCCTGCTAAGAAAGAAACAGTATGAGGTCTCAGAAAAAGAAGCGGATAGCGTCCCCATCGCGGCATCTTTCCTGCTTGGGAAGATTTCCAACTGCCGTAAAGTGTTGGACAGGGCGATCCGCGATCATTCCATGCTAGTAGATGTTCAGTCCTTAACTGCGGCATCTGCTTCGCTGAAAGAGAGTCTTAAAGAGATTCAATCCTGCGCATCCATCGCCGACATGATGGGCTTTGAAGGCAGCGCGGCAAAAATCTACTTTAGCGTGTTCGATCAATTGATCCTGCAACAGCGCGACAACTTTTTCTTCAAGGAACGTTCGCGCCGCCCGCCATTGGACAATATGAACTCCCTGATCTCGTTTCTATACACCCTGTTGACAAACGAAGTCGCTTCGGCTCTGGAGACAGTTGGACTCGATCCTTATGTCGGATTCTTGCACCAAGACCGACCTGGTCGCCCCTCGCTTGCACTCGACCTGATGGAGGAACTCCGCCCAGTTTTCGCTGATCGCTTGGCGCTTTCACTCGTTAACCGTAAGCAGATCACGGGTAAAGGATTTACTCAAAAAGAAAGCGGCGGCATCCTAATGGACGACGAGACGCGCAAAGCTGTCCTGGTTGCCTGGCAGGAGCGCAAGAAGGAAGAGATCATTCATCCATATCTCAAGGAGAAGATTCCGTTTGGGTTGTTGCCCCATGTTCAGGCAATGTTATTGGCGCGATATTTGCGCGGCGACTTAGATGCCTATCCGCCTTTCTTCTGGAATTAGGAGTCTACTCATGATGGTCTTAATCACCTACGATGTAAGCACCGAAACCGAAACTGGAAAATCCCGTTTACGGAAAGTTTCTAAAAAATGTAAAGACTATGGTCAACGTGTACAAAATTCCGTGTTTGAATGTATCATTGACCCAGCACAATTAAAACAGTTACAAAACAGCCTGTTGAAAATCATCGACCCCGAAGTGGATAGTCTCCGCTTTTACTACTTGGGCGACAAATGGAAAAGCCGCATAGAACATATCGGAGCAAAACCCAGTATTGATATGGAAGGAACATTGATCGCATAATAAAGAGTTGCGAACCCAAAGCGAACAGACTTACAAGTACAGGTTCGCAGAGAATTTTGAACTTTAACAACTGAATATACTAATTCTCACAACTTTTTATACTTTTTTACAGGTAAACATTAAGCGATATGCCCATATCTGGCGGGCATTTTATTTTTTTGCCAGATTTTGCAGTCGCTCCCTTCATTGGGAGCGTGGATTGAAACTCCCCGTAGTGACAGGCTACACCTTCGAGGATGGTCGCTCCCTTCATTGGGAGCGTGGATTGAAACTCGGCGAGACTGGCGGCTTGCTCCATCAGCGGAAGTCGCTCCCTTCATTGGGAGCGTGGATTGAAACAAAATACTGCGGGTTGATCTGGCGCGCCTCGTTGTCGCTCCCTTCATTGGGAGCGTGGATTGAAACATAGGCGCTTTCGTCCACAGCCTGAATGCCGCCTTGTCGCTCCCTTCATTGGGAGCGTGGATTGAAACAGATATGCGTAGAGCGGGTCACTCTGGTACTTGTCGCTCCCTTCATTGGGAGCGTGGATTGAAACGCACATTCATGAACGGCACGAAGTTGCCCGTCGTGTCGCTCCCTTCATTGGGAGCGTGGATTGAAACCAATGTTTGAATGGCTGAAATGCCGCTGGCTTTGTGTCGCTCCCTTCATTGGGAGCGTGGATTGAAACGTTTGAATTTCAGCCATATCCCCTACTGATTTAGTCGCTCCCTTCATTGGGAGCGTGGATTGAAACAGCAAGG
>CAMCQT010000201.1 GCA_945877125.1 Candidatus Brevifilum fermentans
GTGTCCTAAGCGATTGCAAATTCATTGTATCAAAGGTTTAGTTTTAAAGCAAACGAGCGATTTCATTTTTTTGCTTTAAAACTAACTGAGCATTTCTGTTAATAAAACAGCGCGCTAGATATTATTAGAAAAAAAGAGAAACAAAAACAACACCACAGAAAATATAAGACTGCCAACTATCGGAATTGCAACATCTTCCCGTTTGCCACCATTCGCAATCCAGCCCGCAAAAAATGGAGTCGCAAAGAATAGATATATAGTCAGTAATTGCGAAATAAAATTAAACATTTCATCATTATAAGTTACATCTTCTCACTCTCAATTTCCTTTAGGACATTGTCAAACTAATTCACAATGATGATATTATGAGAGGAGTATGACATCGGATACACTTAGACAGGCAGTGCAGCTCATCAAAGCAGGAGACAAGCAAGCCGCATTGCCTATATTGAAGAATATTGTCCAGACTGAGCCAAACAATGAGATGGCTTGGTCGTGGTTGTATTCCTGCGTCGAAAGCGTCCCCCATAAAAAATACTGCCTGCAAAAAGTTCTTGAAATTAACCCCAACAATCAAAAAGCGCGCGAAGTTTTAGAAAAACTGGCAATGTCAACACCAGCAGCGCAAGCACAGTCAGCGTCATCACAAGTAAAAAAGAGTGATCCGCAACAACGTATTGTACAAAGACCTGACGCTCGTCTGGCATCCAAGCAAAGTGCAACCTCAAACCTCAAGGTAATACTAATGAGTGGGGTCGTAACAGTTTTGCTCTTTTGCCTCTGCGGAGTTATTGCTGGCGGAAGTTGGATTTACAACAACGGTCTTAATGCAAACGCGCCAATCATAAATACACCGAATGCTTCAATCTCCCCCAGTTCTACCTTTGCGTCAACTCTCACTCTTGCTCCGACCAGCACATTTACCCTGGCTCCAACCAGTACAGTTATCCCTTCACCCACAACACTCGTAATCCCGATTCTTCCAGTAGAAACAAACGGTTTACCGACGTCAGGAAACACATTACAGTTTTACTTCTTCGATGTTGGTCAGGGAGATGCCACTCTCATTCAGATGCCAGATGGTGAGACCGTTCTCATTGATGGTGGAGAGACAAACACTGGGATAGTTTCTCAACTTCAGAGTCTCGGCGTTCAGCGCATCGACTTGATGGTTGCCACTCATCCACACTCGGATCATATTGGTGGATTGGTGCAAGTGTTGCAAAATTTTCCAGTCGCGAAAGTCCTCACCAATGGCGAGGCACACACAACTTCGGTCTACGAGCATTTTCTCGACGAAATTATTGCGGCGCAAGCAGAATTTATCGATGTCAAACGGGGTGATGTAATTTCGCTGGGCGGCATCGACTTCCACATCCTTAACCCTGAAAACAACAACAATCATGATCTCAACGAGAACTCTGTAGTCATACAGTTTACGTATGGTCAAACCACGTTTCTCATGATGGGAGATAGCGGCGCAGATACAGAATCCGCTTTGCTATCTGCTGGTCTGTCGGTGAAAGCAGACATATTAAAGGTGGGGCATCATGCATCAACATCAGGGTCAACGCCAGCATTTCTGAATGCGGTCCAGCCAAAAATAGCATTGTATTTTGCTGGCATCAATAACCAGTATGGTCATCCGGCTCCACAGACAATCGCTGCTCTCACAGCAGTTGGAGCAACGGTCTATGGCACAGATCAAAACGGGACGATCAATATCAAGGTTGACATGAACGGATATACAATCAAGACTGACCAGAATGTAGTCGTGGCAACGCCTGCTTTGCCAACAGTTACAATAGCGACAATACTTCCCCCTTCAGGATCTGGCGGGCTTGAAATTATGTCACTTACCAGCCCAATATCAAAAGGAGCAAATGCCACCTTGACTGCAAAAACCTCTCCGAATGCAAGTTGTACCATCACGGTCTATACCAAGTCTGGGACAAGTGAAGCCGCCGGGCTTGGTTCCAAAACAGCAGATGCCAACGGCATGGTTTCATGGACATGGAAAGTGGGAGCAAGAACCACAGCAGGTACTTGGAGAATTGTGGTGATTTGTAATGGTGTCACAAAAGAAACAACATACGAGGTGCAATAATGAAAGCGGTGATTGATCGATTCGAAGGTGAGTTTGCTGTGCTCATTGTGGGAGAAGATGAGCAACACGTGAATGTTCTCAAAAAACTATTGCCCAAGCTGTCCAAAGAAGGCAGTTGGCTTCAAGTGGAAATTCAAAACGGCGAGGTAGTTAGCGCAGTGATGGATGAAGAAGAAACTGCAAATGCTAAACAAAGAATTGCTGATAAATTGGCACTGTTGCGTCGGGGAGATCATCTAAAAAAATAACTTTATGCCACAATTATGGCGTAAGATTTTCTTCCCCCGTCAATATCATCCAATGCTTCTGCCATCTTCGCAATAACCTCACAACAAAACAATCCCCAACCCCTTAAATAAAAAAGAGCAAGGCTCATAGCCTTGCTCTCATGTTTCAGTTATTGCATTCTACGTGGGATCAACAGCGCCCAAGCCGCAGCCAGCTCGCGGAGATTGTCCACATGAACAAAGCTGGATGCAAAGGACTGGATGGTCGCTTCGATCTGCGCCACGTTCTGGGACAGATTCCTGCGGACTTGCAGCAGGACTGCCGAAGTGCGCTTTCTTCCGGATGGAAGGATCGCCTTGGGCGGATATCCGTTGCCGTCGGTCAGCAGCACGACGCGATGAGTTGGAAACGTCTGCCAGACATGCGGCAGCCAGGAGAAGTCCGTGTCCTCCCCTCTTGCTTCGATGAGAGAGATCGAACTGAGGCTGGTCGCAAACAGCAGCTCTGCGGAGAAATCGGGCGCGTGCCACAACTGCTCGGCAAAGACCGCAGCCCGCACATCCCCGCCCGTCGAGCGGATCGCCTGCGCAATGGCTTGCGCCGCCTGCATGGCAGCCTTCCAGGGCGCATTGTCATTCACACCCATCGAACCTGACCAATCAACGACCAGGACGATCTTCGTTTGTGGAGACTGCTTGCCCTTGATGGGAGCAGGCATCGTGAAAGGCATCGGATCGCCGCGCAGGGCGGACAGGCGGTTCAGCCTGCCGGGAGCCATGATGACCCCGCTCCCGTGTGGCATGTTCCAACGCTTTTGCAGGGTACGGCTCAGCGCGAGAGTCTCCGCCGAAGCGGGATTGTGCCCGCTGGGTCTTTCCTCGATCACAGGTGCCGAGGTTCTGTCCGTATCCGTCTTCAAATCCTCCAAAAGATTGCGAACGACATCCATGCCATCGCCGCCACTCTTGAGACTGTCGAGCGGATTTCTGATTCCAAAGATTACACTTGGCTGACATAACTCGGGGAAATCAACCGCTAACTTCTCGATATACCCAGGCAGTTCCATGCAGGAAGTGCTTACTACACAGTCAACCCTTTCCACGAGCGCAGTAATTCGACTCTCGTCAATCTTGCGATTGCGCGTGACCTTGCGTTGAATCAAGGCGTAGGGTGAACTGAAAGAGGTTTCCGTGTCCACGCAAAAACGCCCAAAG
>CAMCQT010000202.1 GCA_945877125.1 Candidatus Brevifilum fermentans
CATCTTACGCAGTTTTGCGAAAAGCACGGGTTTTTCCCGCACCCTAGCCCTCTCCCGAAGGGAGAGGGGACACCCTTCCCCTTCGGGGGAAGGGTTGGGGATGAGGGTGCGTAAGGCCAATAAAAAACTGAAGTTAAGAAATTCCCTGATTCCTGCGTGTTTGAAGAATAAAGTTATTAATATTCTCTAAAGATTGAAACTGGTTGCCAGGCACAACAGAAAATCCGGGCGCCCAAAAATCGCCGGAGAGATTTTGTCGTTTATATCGGGGATAATCTTCAAGAATTTTTTTGGAGGTTAACTGGCGTGTAAGCCGCATGAATTGGGCTGGATTCTCGGTCAGGGGAACTGACATTACCCATTGAACATATCCTGGTCGGACCATGGTCGCCGCCAAACGCCAGCCATAGGATATACAAACTTCCTTTATCCAACGCGGCAAATCTTCAGTTATATCGCCTGCCAGATAATGATCGCTGAAACGGGGGATCAACAAGCAGGAATACGTCAAGTCATAAGAGATCTGCGGGACAGATTCCAACTCAACGACTTCTTCCAATTCGACAACTTCGCTGCCTTCCAAATCTGTAACGGGAACCTCCTCTTCCAGATTTGTTTCCGTGGCAGGATCGGGCATGGCGGGTCGCAAAATTGTTTGCGGCTCTCCCTGCTCAAGTTGCACTTGTTCTGTTTCGGTAGTTACATATTCAAAGGGATCCACGAATACCTCGGCAAACGAATGACTTTTCAATAAGCGTTTTATTTGATTTCATTCTACTAATACTTACATAATTTGGACAGAGTGTATATTGCCTAAAAATTTGCCTCATATCCAGAGCAGTTTGCATTATTTCCCAGTATAGCCGTTACCTAAATAATTCCCATAAAAAATAAGTGAAATTAAGGGGAACCAAGCCCAAGCCTGGCGGTTACGGGACTGGTCATCCTTGTTGCAGATTTCACATCACACAGGATCACTGAAAAAAGGTCAAAATAAAATTCACGCAATATTAATGGGTTCTTACCATTATTTTTATTATGGAAATTTTCTCTTTTCCTTACAATGGCATGGATTAGACAACTTGGAACTTCAGGTTCCTCAATCATATTTTCTTAAATCCGTCAGAACCGGTGTAGACAAAAATTAACAAAGGATCAAGCCATGAGTGAAAAAGAAAAAATCGAATCTTATATTGCGACATGCAAATGCTGCATGTTGGCACAAGCGATGAAAAATTGTCCACTTTGTCGTTTTAATATTGGGCTGGCTGAGGAGGTTAATCTGGTTGATTCCATACCCGTACCGATACAGACACAGATCATGATATTTGCAATGGCTGAGTAAAGCAAATTCGAAGTTATTTCAATTTAAGGAGAAAAAAATATGAACTTCCTCAATAATCTAAAAACCAGTGTGAAATTGATCAGCAGCTTTTTAATAATTGCCTTGATTACGGCAGTAGTCGGAGGAGTGGGGATCTACTATATTAAGCAGATTGATATCGCAGATACCTACCTCTACGAAAATTATGCAGTGCCGCTTGGTCAACTACTGCGCATTACCGAATCATTTCAGCGCACCCGCGTCAACCTGCGTGACATAATACTGGCAAAGGATGATGCAGAAGCGCAGAAATATGTAGACACGCTTCAGCAACTTTCCGATGATTTAGACCTAGAAATGGTTGAATACAATAAGCTGATCCAAACAGACGCAATGCGGGAAATGTATGATGCGTTTGCCAAGTCCTATCAGGAATTTCTACCCGATAGAGATAAGATTATCTCATTGGCGTTGGCAGGTCAGAAGGATGAAGCGCTGACATTACTGCGCGGAGATGCCTTTACAACTGCGAAACAGGTGGAGGACGGTATCAACGCGATGGCAACACGAAAAGTGGAACAAGCCAAAGCAACTGCCGATGCAAATACTATCCTAGCCAGCCAGGCGACCACAATCATGATCATTCTGATGGTCGTTGCGGCGCTGGCTGCGATGGGATTTGGCTTTGTCATTTCAAGCAGCATTGCCAACCCGTTGGGGATGGTAACAAGAATGGCAAAGTCACTCTCAGTCGGCGACATGGTGCGTGAGACGAGCGATGCGGATAAAGACAAGGTTCGCCTGCGCAAGGATGAGATTGGGGATATCGGCAAGGCTTTCGACCAGTTGATTAACTACATGCAGGGCATGGGGATCGCCGCCACCTCCATATCTGAAAATGACCTGACCATTACCGTGACCCCCAAATCAGACAAAGATGAACTCGGCAATTCATTCTCCAAGATGATCGCCGGTCTGCGCGACGCGGTTGGCATGGTGGCTGAAAGCGCAAATGCGGTTTCCTCTGCCGCCGCCCAGCTTGCCACTGCCTCCGAACAATCTGGCGAAGCCACGGGGCAGATCGCAACCACTATTCAACAGGTGGCGCTCGGCACGGCTCAGCAAACTGCGGGCGTGACCAAGACCTCCGCTTCGGTGGAACAAATGGGACGCGCCATCGACGGCGTGGCCAAGGGCGCTCAGGAACAGGCTAAAGCCATCAGCATGGCTTCGCAGATCACCTCGCGCATCAACACCGCCATTGAGCAGATCAGCAGCAATGCCGAGGCTGTCACTCGTGATTCAGCGCAAGCCGCCAGCTATTCACGCGATGGCGCCAAGACCGTCAAAGAGACGATCATCGGCATGGAAGCCATCCGCAGCAAAGTTGGGCTTTCGGCCGCGAAGGTCGAGGAGATGGGCACGCGCTCCGAGGAGATCGGCGCCATCGTCGAGACCATCGAAGATATTGCTTCACAGACCAATCTGCTGGCGTTGAACGCCGCCATCGAAGCCGCCCGCGCCGGTGAACAGGGCAAGGGCTTCGCGGTTGTGGCAGATGAAGTGCGCAAGTTGGCTGAACGCTCCAGTCTGGCGACCAAAGAAATCGCCGCGCTGATCAAGGGCATTCAGAAAACTGTCAGCGAGGCGGTGACTGCCATGCAGGCTTCAGCGGTCGAAGTGGAAGCGGGCGTGACGCGCGCCAACTCAGCCGGTGAAGCGCTCAATAATATTTTGGGCGCCGCTGAATCAGTCAACAAGCAGGCTGAGGATGCCGGCAAAGCCGCCGCCAAAGTTAGCCAGGCGGCCGCTGAATTGGTCGAAGCTGTGGATTCGGTTTCAGCGGTGATCGAAGAGAATACCGCCGCCACCGAAGAGATGGCCGCCAATTCATCAGAGTTGACTCAAGCCATCGAAAACATCGCCAGTGTCAGCGAGGAAAATAGCGCGGCTGTTGAAGAAGTCTCAGCCTCCACCGAGGAAGTATCCGCTCAAGTGGAAGAAGTCTCTGCATCTGCCGCTTCTTTGATGGAAATGGCGGAGAAATTACAGCAGGTCGTCGCGCGCTTCAAACTGGTTGCGGGAAAATAAGAAATCAAGACCTGACAGGTTTCATCGTAGCGTGAGTGGATCAGACATCTTTGTGTAATGTTGTCCTCGGTTAATCACAGTTCTGCGGAAACCTGACAGGTTTTACC
>CAMCQT010000203.1 GCA_945877125.1 Candidatus Brevifilum fermentans
GTTGGTTCGTTCTCTCATCAGTAGCCTCACTTGGGCGTCGGTTGCGGTCATCGGCTCTCCTTCTTCTGAAGAGTCTATCCGTTTCCGAGACCTTATCGGTGGGCATTTCTAGTTGTCGTCGGGGGGTAATTCTAATTGTCGTTAACCGGATGTTCCCACGCGCGGCGCTTGTAGGATTGTGCGCAGGCTTAGTCGCTTCATTTTTTCGGATTGTGCTTGCCGGAGCAGACACCTTTCGAAATGGATTACTTGAGTGGTCGCATCGATATCCATTCTGGGGATGGGCTTTTCCCATGTTCTTTGGCATGGCAGGGGCAACTTTGTCGGTCATGTTGGTGCGGCGTTTTGCGCCAGAAGCAAGTGGAAGCGGTATTCCTCATCTCGAAGCGGTCTTGCATCGCCTAAGGGTATTGGATTGGAAGCGCGTATTACCTGTAAAATTTGTTGCTGGAACTTTGGCGCTTGGCAGTGGATTGGCGCTTGGGCGCGAAGGTCCCACTGTGCAAATGGGTGGAGCCGTTGGCGATGCAGTTTCCAAGTGGCTCAAAGTGCCTTCTCGCGAACGGCGGACGTTGATCGCGGCAGGGGCGGGCGCAGGACTTGCGGCGGCATTTAACGCGCCATTGTCTGGGGTGATATTTGTCCTCGAAGAGATTCAACGTGATTTTCATCCGTTTGTATTTGGCGCGGCATTCCTGGCAGCGGCGATAGCTGATATCGTTTCACGTGTTCTTTCAGGAGCATTTCCTGTTTTCTCCATTCCTGATTACGCAACACCTCCGACTGCATCCCTGCCAATTTTTGCTTTGTTGGGTATTTTCGCAGGCTTGTTGGGAGTTGTTTTCAATCGAAGCCTGCTTGGCACAATGAACCTGTTTGCTCGTGTAAAGGGACGATGGAGTCTGGTAATTGTGGCAGGTGTTGGCGCGTTAGTTGGCTTGGCTGGCTGGTTTTCGCCCATGATTGTCGGAGGAGGGCACTCGCTTGCAGAAACTGCTCTCGCAGGGAATCTTATCCTGTGGGTAATCCCAATCTTTTTTGTAATTCGATTCCTTATGACCATTGCCAGCTATGGAACCGGCGCTGCTGGCGGAATTTTCGCTCCTCTGCTGGCGCTGGGTGCGCTGCTTGGACTCGCCCTCGGTCAAATTGCAAATCGGATCGCCCCAGGCATAGTGCCGCAACCGGCAGTCTTTGCTGTTGTTGGCATGGCTGCCTACTTTACTGCCATCGTGCGCGCACCCCTTACGGGAATCGTTCTCATCGTGGAAATGACGGGTAATTATCAACAAATGCTGCCACTATTGGTCGCTTGTTTTTGCGCTTATGCAGTTGCGGAATTATTAAAGGATTTGCCTATTTACGAGGCATTACTCGAACGTGATCTATTCCGCGATGGCTCTCATATCAAATTGAAAGAACCGATGGTCATGGATTTCCTGATTGAACAGGGAGCGCCTTTTGTTGGACGGGAAGTACGCCTGCTGGGATTACCGCCCGGGTGCGTCCTTGTGCGTTGCACGGAAGGCGCCCGGGTATTCGTTCCAATCGCCACGACTACGCTTGAATCGCACATGAAGATTACCGTGGTCATCGCCCCTGAAGCGGCTCACGGTTTGACGAACTTGCGAAATGGATGTAAAGGCATAAAGACACGAAAATAAAATACATTACAAACTCGGGTAGAGAAACCATCATGACCTGGATTGACGTGGATTGTTTTTCAAGTCGCTTTTCCCTGAGCGCCCTTGCCCAGGGGCTTTTATTTGACTTTTCTAATTTCATGTGCTAATATTTCCCAAAACGTTTTGGAGAATATTATGCCGACCATTAAAGATGTAGCAAAAGCGCTAAATTTATCAATTACCACCGTTTCGCGGGCATTGGATGGATACGATGATGTTGCCGACAGTACCCGTGAGTTGGTCATTAAGACTGCGCACAAGATGGGATACACCCCCAATCGCGCCGCCCGCCAGTTGCGCCGTCAACAGACGGATACGATCGGATATATTCTGCCTACTGAAAAGCCCCAATTTGCCGACCCATTTTATTCCGAGTTTATTGCCGGTTTGGGTGACACGGCTGCTGCAAGCAATTTTGACCTGATCGTTTCCGCCGCGCCGCCAGATAGTTCGGCTGAAAAAGCATTATATGAACGCTGGGTGCAAGGTCGCAAGGTGGATGGCATCATTATAAATCGCACACGATTACTGGATTGGCGTGTGCAATATTTGGCTGAAAGAGAAACCCCGTTTGTTTCGCTGGAGCGCTCCCAACTTCCTGTGGAATTTATTGGCGTTGAAACTGAGACAAACCAAGGCATGATCGAATTGATCTCCTACCTTGCCAACCAGGGTCACAGCCGAATTGCTTACATTGGGGCATCGCCGGACCTCAAGATCGAGTATGACCGCCACCTTGGTTATCAAGTTGGGTTGCAGGAAGCCCAAATAACTTCGGATCCCTCTCTCACAATCCGCGCGAACCTGACCCCTGAGGGAGGGTATCAGGCTGTCAGACAATTGTTGGCACTGGCAAATGCGCCCACGGCGATTGTCTGTGTAAATGACCTGACTGCCATAGGCGCGATGCATGCGGCGCATGAAAGCGGACTCAAGGTGGGGCGCGACATTGCCATTGCCGGTTTTGATGGGATTGCCGACTCGGCACATACTCAACCTCCGCTGACTACACTGGACCAGCCAGTTTATGAAATTGCCAGCCGTCTAGTGACCATGCTGTTGTCTCTTATCAAAGGTGATCTTCTATCTGAACGGCAGGTCAAGATTCAACCAAAGTTACTTATTCGCCCTTCGACTGGTGGATAAAGGCAACAGCGTTCTGCTAATAAATCGTCTCTTTTTTTTATTGTTTCCCGAAACGTTTTGGAGGCTTATGGAAACACTTTTTCAAACATACCCCATTGCCTTACCTGTTTTTATCTTTTTTGCCCGTATCCTGGATGTCACTCTTGGCACCATGCGCATTATTTTACTTTCACGCGGTTGGAAGCGGCTTGCGCCCCTGTTGGGATTTGTCGAAGTTTTTATCTGGGTTGTTGCCATCAGCCAGTTGGTTCGCAATCTGACACATTTTTCCAGTTATCTTGCTTACGCCGCCGGGTTCGCAGCAGGAAATTATGTTGGCATGTGGATCGAGGAAAGATTAGCGCTTGGCATACTCAGTGTGCGGATCTTTGCAGTCTTTGAAGGGGATGAACTTTCAAAACGATTGGCGGATGCTGGATTCGGCGTAACTGTTCTGGATGGGCATGGATCGGGAGGTCCTGTCAAGGTGTTATTTACCACAGCAATTCCAAATCTGAAATTTGTTCTTAGAAAACGAGCAAATTTTCCTGATAAGATGCATTTTGACTAGCATTTTTAGCCCAATCCTCTGCCTTTCCTTCAATCCAAGAACAGGATTTAGGGGAAGGAGCTAAAAACCTGCTGAGAA
>CAMCQT010000204.1 GCA_945877125.1 Candidatus Brevifilum fermentans
CTCCCTTTTTGGGAGAGGGCTAGGGTGAGGGCGCGTCTCTGTTATAAAAGTCAACTACGCTTGTTTGATAATATAGCCTTGATCTTCGAGGTATGAAATGATCTTATGGGCGTTGTCTTCTGGAGATGCGCCGAAGCCCTGAAGGGTGAGTTCGGGTTCGATCGGCTGTTCGTACGGATCGTCCACGCCAGTGAAGCCCATCGGTTTGCCGTCGACCATTGCCTGACGTGCCTTGGCGTACAAGCCTTTCACGTCACGCTGTTCGCAGACTTCAACGGGGGTATCCATGTAGATTTCGATGAAGTTCTCGCCGACCATCTTGCGGGCTTCTGCACGAGTGGCACGGTACGGGCTGATGGCTGCGCAAATGACCGCGCCGCTCGCGTGGACAATTTCGCCAGCCACAAATCCGATGCGGATGATGTTGGTGTCGCGGTCTTCCTTGCTGAAGCCGAGACCCTTGGAAAGATGTGTGCGCACCACATCGCCGTCGAGGATGGCGATCTCACGTCCGCGCTCGAGCAGCAGGGTGGTGAGGACTTCGCTTGTGGCGCTCTTGCCTGATCCGCTCAAACCGGTGAACCAGATGCAGAATCCCTGCTTGTGGCGGGGAGGATACATCTCGCGCAAAATCTCAGCCGTTTCGGGGCGGGTGAACCATTCGGGGAGCAGTTTACCCTTGGCAAGATAATCATCGCGGACTTGTGTGCCGGAGATGTTGGCAACTTTCGCGCCCTTGGGTACATCCTTTTCTTCCACGTAGCGAGCTTCATCAGGAAGATAAACGAGCATCTCGAACGGAACCATTTTGACGCCGAGTTCGGCTTCGTATTGCTTCATCAATTCCTGCGCATCGTACGGACCGTAGAACGGCTTGCCAGACGAATCATTTCCCGGGCCCGCATGATCGCGACCCACAATGAAGTGATTGGCGCCGTGGTTGCGGCGGATGATGGCGTGGAGCAGTGCTTCCTTCGGGCCGGCCATGCGCATTGCCAGCGGGAGCAGGCTGAGCATGGTGTCTTTTTTGTCGTAGTAATTATCCACCAATGCCTTGTACGTGCGGACACGGGTGTAGTGATCTACGTCACCGGGCTTGGTCATGCCGACCACAGGATGAACGATGAGCGAGCCTTTGACTTCGGCCGCGGCGCGTTTGGTGAGTTCTTCGTGGATGCGGTGCAGGGGATTGCGGGTCTGGAATGCGACGACGTTGTCGTGTCCCATTTCTTCGAGCATGGCACGCACTTGGGCGGGTGTCTGGCGTAAATTGACAAAATCGTAATACTTGGGCAGGTTGATAACTTTCAACGGGCCGGAGATGCAAACCTTGTTCCAGCGTGCCATTTCGGAAACCATCGGGTGCTTGGAGTCGGTGGAGCCGTAGGCGTGCGCGGCTTCGGCTTCGGCATCCCAGTGGAATACTTCGTCGAGTGTGATGACGGCGATCAGGTCAAAGTTTGCGCTGCGCAATGCCAATTCTTCGCCCACTGTCGGCAGTTCTTTTGGATCAGCCGTCAGGGTGATGGGCAGCGGGAAGAGGGTTCCATCTGCAAGGCGCATTTCTTTGAGCACGCGGTCGTAATCTGCTTTGCCCATGAAAGTGTCGAGAGGTGAAAAACCGCCAGTGGCGATCAATTCAAGGTCGCACATGTTGCGCATGGTGATTTTTATGGAAGGCAGTTTTCCAGCGCGGGCGAGAAGTTCTTCGCGCTCTTTGCCTTCAACCACAAGGTTGACCAGTTTGCCGCCATAAGGGGGAATGAGTTTTGCTTTTGCCATTTTATTTGCTCCATTTAGTTGATAACTTCGAAAGTCTTTTGGGAGTCTTTCCACTCAAATGCGTTCGAGAGACTTTGGAAGTTTGATTATTTGCCAAACACAAGCGCAAATTATACTCCAAAATTCAGCGGGTGAATTTTGGAAGTTGTTTGCGTAGGTCACGTTTGTAACGTGACGTTTTTCTGCGGCAGATGTCACGCTAAAAGCGTGACCTACGGGATTCTACCTTGCGCAAAAAAGTTGATTCACCTGTTTCAATGTGGACGCGGTCAGCGGCATGGCTGTCAGCGTGTGACAGGCTTGGGTTGAGGCAACCAGGTCTGGGGTTAGGAAGGGCGCGAGGTCGTTTAGTCCCGCAAGGTTATCAAAATGGGCGTCGGCTTGCAGGAAGGGCATCCACTCAATTGGGTCGCCTGCCGAGAAGCCAAGCGAGCGCGCCTCGTTACCCAACCGCGCCACTTCGTCCCAGTCTCCCAATTGGCGGGCGTAGGTTGCCTTTTGATAAAAATAACACCAGCCATGAGACGGCTCGTCGCCAAAGGGAATGGCGGGCGGAGAATGAAAGGTTTCATCAAGTTGGATGTGCGAGGTTTCAGAAAAAGACGCAATTGCCGCCACGCGGGAATCTTCGGCGGAAGATAACTCGACCTGATTCCCGTCGATGATCTGAACGCACGAAACTGAAGTCGGTTGTGAAAGAATCAAAACGTTGCGATAATTTTTATAAGTGCGAATGCCGCGTCGGTTGGAAAAATCTTGCGGCTCTTTTGCCTGCACGCTGGCGATGGTTTCTTCATTGAGAAGCGCGGCGTAAATGGCGGGCTGCACATAATCAGCGTGTGCTGATTCTGGCTGGTAGATTAGGTTGGCGGGACCCCAAATAAAATAATCCTCTTCGGCCGTCACGGGGTAATGCGCCACCAGCGTTGTCCCTGCTTCCAATTGCGGAATGCGCCAACTGACCTGCCACCAAAAATTGCGGATAGCGTCTGTTTCAAGCACGCGGGTTAATGCGTTGCCATAATGGGTGAGCGCCGAGGATGCGATCAGCAGGGCTAGGATGAAATTTTGAATACGCCGATTTGGAATCAGCGCCAATCCGGCCTGCCATAGCAACACCACGCCAATCGACGGCGCGATTGCGTATCTGGAAAAACTTGTGAAATCAACGTAGCGCCCCACGAGGATGACGGGCAGCAAGCCGCTGATGAGCATGACGATGCCAAGCCAGAGCGCTTCAATACGCCAATCGAATTGGGTCGGCGCTTCGTTGGGTGTTGACTGGCTTTGGGCTGCGTGCCAAACCAGCGCGAGAATTATTCCGGTGATTACAAATCCCACCAGCCATTGCTGGGGCGTGGTTGCCGTATTTATTCGTTGCAGGGGTTCGATCCATGCGCGGAGGGTGACATCGACAATGTTTTTTAGCAGGGTGGATGTCCAGTTTAAAAGCGAGGCGAACGGATCAGATAGAACACTGCTCAACTTCACGTTGACATCGGTTGCGCCGCGTTCGCTTTCAAAGAAAAACAAACGCCAGATCAGAAAAGGAAGTGCGGTTAGCAGTGAATAGGAAAGCCACAAAATGGATTTTTTTGCGCGTGCCAGCCAGC
>CAMCQT010000205.1 GCA_945877125.1 Candidatus Brevifilum fermentans
ATAGAAACATGGAAGCTCTTGGTATTAATTTCGGTCTCCTCATTGTTCAGATCATTGCGTTCGCCATTGTGTTCCTCACATTGAACGCTTGGGTCTATCAACCCATGCTGGACATGATGGAATCTCGCAAACAAAAAATTGCACAAGGCTTGGAAGATGCTCGTGTTGCTTCCGAAGCCCGTGCGAATGCTGAAAAAGAAGCCGCTAAAGTTCTCGCTGAAGCCCAGGCTGAGGCTGGCAAGGTTGTTCGTGAAGCGACTGAGCGCGCCGCTTCTGCCGGCAAGGACGTGAAAGCCGCCGCCGAGGCTGATGCTGCCAAAGCCCGCGAAGCTGCCATGGTTGAAGCTGAACTCGAACGCAATCGCATCCTCGGCGATTTGCGCGGACAGGTTGCCGCTCTCGCCATTGCCGCCGCCAACAAGCTCGTTGGTGAAACTCTTGACGAGAAGAAACAGCGTGCATTAATTGACGAATTTTTCTCTGGCGTCAAAGGCGGTAAAGTGGTTGTGGCGGAAGGTCTCACTGGCGATTTAGCCGAAGTCACCAGCGCCCTGCCCCTCACCAGCGACGAACAGAATTCTGTCAAGAAGAGTGTCTCTGTCAAGGAAGTTTCCTTCAAGGTTGACCCCTCCATTCTCGGCGGCCTTGTCATCAAAGTCGGTGATAAAGTTCTCGATGGTTCTGTTGCGGGCAAGCTCGAAGGTCTGCGCCAGACTTTGAAATAAAATAATTTAGTCATTGAGAAAGAGGGTTTTGGTAAAATTACCAAGACCCTCTTTTTGTTTTAAATCTTACTGAACGGAGATAAACAAAGATAAATGCAACTCAAAAACTTGTTTGTTGACTTTCCATTTTCCATTCCTGAAAATATTCCGGATGTTGAAATTTCGGGAATCGCCATCGATAGCCGCGCGGTAAAGCCCGGCTATCTTTTTGTCGCCATGCAAGGCGGCTCGGTGGATGGACATAATTACATCCCAAAGGCGATTGAGAATGGCGCCGCCGCAATTATTGGGGACGTAGGTCGGGCTTCCAGCCCGACTTATATTGGACTCGAAAATCCGCGCCAAGCCCTGACCTTTTTGGCTGCTGCGTTTTACAACTGGCCTGCTCGCAAGCTGACAGTGATTGGCGTAACCGGCACGGATGGCAAAACTACTACGAGCAATATAATTTATAAAATTCTTGTCACTGCGGGGATTCGGACGGGGATGATTTCAACCGTCAACGCGGTCATTGGCGACGAGGTATTGGATACCGGCTTCCATGTCACCACGCCTGACGCGCACGACGTACAACATTATCTGGCAAGAATGGTTGAAGCAGGCATGACGCATGTCGTGCTTGAAACCACGTCACATGGCTGGGCACAGCACCGCGTGGACGCCTGTGAGTTTGATATTGGCGTAGTCACCAACATCACGCATGAACACTTTGACGAACATGGCTCTTACGAGAATTATCGTGCTGCAAAAGCTCGCTTATTTAGCAGTTTGGAGCGGACAAAAGAAAAGCCGGCAGGCAATCCGCGTTTGGCTGTCATTAACCGTGATGATCGTTCGTTTGAATTTCTCGATGGATTTATCAAAACGAAGAAATTGAATTACGGCTTGGGCGACTCCGCTGATATTCGCGCGGTGGATGTGAGTTACAGCTCATCAGGTATCGAATTTACGGCGGTTTCAAATGATTTTCGCGTAGGCGTAGAAAGTGGACTGGTTGGGGCGTATAACGTCTCAAATTGCCTCGCGGCGCTGACAGCCACTGTCTATGGGCTTGGCGTGGCTCCTGACGTCGCTGCACGCGGAATAACCTCATTGGATGGCATTCCTGGGCGCATGGAGCAGATCGATCTGGGACAAAACTTCATCGCTATTGTGGATTTTGCGCACACGCCCAATGCTTTGAAAGTAGCGTTGGAGGCGGGCAAAAAAATGACTCAGGGTAGAGTCATCTCCATTTTTGGCTCCGCAGGCTTACGCGACAAAGCGAAGCGCCGCATGATGGCTGAGACTTCTATCGAGTTGGCTGATCTATCCATCTTAACTGCCGAAGACCCGCGCACCGAATCGCTGGATGGAATTCTTGAGGAAATGGCGGCAGGCGCCAGGTCAAAGGGTGGGCGCGAAGGGGAGACGTTCTGGCGGGTTGCGGATCGGGGCGAAGCCATCAAGTTTGCCATCCGCCTTGCACGGGAAGGGGATATCGTTCTTTCGTGCGGCAAGGGACATGAGCAATCCATGTGCTTTGGAAAGACCGAATATCTGTGGGATGACCGAACTGCCATGCGCGCCGCGCTTGCGGAGTTTTTAGGAATTGATGGACCTCAAATGCCCTATCTTCCTTCGCAGGATAAAAATGAAAAAGATTGGTTGAAGGGATAAGTATGATCCATTATTTGCATCGCGAACAGATCGTTTCCGCTTCGATTGAAGCCGTTTGGGAATATTTTTCAGACCCGAAAAACCTGAACCCGATCACGCCGCCTGATATGAATTTCGAAATTGTCGCGGGGGGAGATGAGAAAATGTACGAGGGGCAAATCATTGAGTACCGCGTGGAATTTTTGCGCGGAGTCAAATCGTTGTGGTTGACGGAGATCGCGCATGTCCGTGACCTGCAATATTTTGTAGATGAACAGCGTGTGGGACCGTATCGCTTTTGGTATCACGAACACCGTTTTGAGAAGGTTGCTTCTGGCGTGAAGATGATTGACCATGTGACGTATGTTCCGCCGTTTGGTGTGTTGGGCGATTTGGTGACTGCAATTTGGATTCGCAGCAAACTGGAAGAAATCTTTGATTTTCGATTTCAAAAAATAAACGAACTTTTTTGGAGTGGAAAATGATAACTTGGTCAACCCCTGTTACATTGATTGGGAAATATGCCCGCCTTGAACCTATGACCGAAGCGCACATCCCTGGGCTGGCTGAGATTGGAATAGGGCAAGACTTCTGGCATTTCATGTTGTACGGCGATATGAACACGGAAGCCGATATGCGGAACTGGATTCTGGATATTCTTGGACGAGCCGAGAAAGGCACAGACCTGCCGTTTGTGGCAATTGACCTTACCTCAGGTCGTGTGGCTGGCGCAACTCGCTATTTGAACATTGTGCCCAAAGACCGCGGACTTGAAATTGGCGGCACCTGGTATGGGATGGATTTTCAGCGTACGGCAATTAACACCGAATGTAAATATCTGTTGATGACTCATGCTTTTGAAACGCTTCACGCCATCCGTGTGCAATTGAAAACAGATTCGCGCAATGA
>CAMCQT010000206.1 GCA_945877125.1 Candidatus Brevifilum fermentans
TTCAAGACTGCTCCAAGGTGGGATGAAACAAGATTGCCGCACTGGTATCCTGACAGTATGCATTATATAAACAAGGTGTTTTTGCCATGAAAAATACTGTCAGGAGTCTGCTTATCGAAAAAACATACCTCTTCTTGTCCCATGCCTTATGGCATATCGCTTTTCCAAACCATTTTGAAATCCCCATTAACTTTAACGGAGGAAAGCATGACCCAAAATAATTTCCTCACCAAAACCCTGAACGATACCGTGATGACCCGGCGCAGTTTCCTAAAGTGGAGCGCCGCAATTGGTGGGACAGCCGCCCTTGCGGGCGGCGTTGATTTCGGTCTCAAGGCAATCAAGGGCGCCGCTGCGGCAGGTGAGGAACAAACTCTAACAGTAGGATGCTATCATAACTGCGGTGGACGCTGCATTCTTGCCACCAAAGTCAAGGATGGAATCATCCAGCGTATCGTTCCCGACCCCACGCCTGTGGCAGAGGAAACCCCCGAAGTTCCGCGCGCCATCCCCTGCGTACGTGGACGTTCCCAGATACGGCGCGTGTATGCCCCGGACCGCCTGAAATACCCCTTGAAGAGAGTGGGCAAGCGCGGTGAAGGCAAGTTCGAACGCATCAGTTGGGATGAAGCGCTTGATACCATTGCCAGTGAAATGACGCGCATAAAAGAGAAATACGGAAACGAGGCGTTTTACTTTAATTATGCGTGGGGCGTCACCTGGAACGGACCCGATGGTTCTTCGATCATCCAGAGAATGTTGAATCTCAATGGTGGTTATGTTGGCTATTATGGAACCTATAGCGAAGCAGCCTACGGCGTAGCCATGCCGTACATTTTAGGTGGTTATACAGGAAACTCTGCCGACGACATCGTCAACTCCAAACTGGTTTTACTGCTTGGTGATAACTCACTTGTCACTCGTGCTGGCGGTGATAATAGCGGATACTGGTACATGAAAGCCGCCGAAAAAGGCACGAAGTTCATTGTCGTGGATCCGATTCTAACGGATACTGTTGCCGCAACCCAAGGCGAATGGGTTCCGATCAATCCTGGAACTGATGCAGCACTGATCGCAGCTATGGCGTATGTGATGGTCAAGGAAGACCTGTACGATAAGGAATTCATGGCTACCCACTCCGCAGGCTTCGATGAGAGCACCCTGCCCGAAGGCGCGCCGCGCAACTCATCTTATATGTCTTACCTGATGGGTAAGGGCTACGATAAAGTTGAAAAGACTCCTGAATGGGCGTCTGCGATCACAGGAATTTCGGCTGAACGTATCGCGAATCTGGCACGAGAAATTGCCTCTGTCAAACCCTGCGCGGTTATCCAGTGTTGGGGTCCGCAGAGACGTGCCTACGGCGAACAATTTGTCCGCGCCGTACCTGTTCTGGCTGCCATGACAGGCAATATTGGTATCAGCGGCGGTAACACGGGTCAACTCCCCGGCGGCGGATATTGCCCAATGGGCGGCATCCCGGTTCCCCCGAATCCTGTACAGGTTTCCATCCCCGTATTTATGTGGCCCGATTTTGTGACACGCGGCACTGAAATGACGGTTGAGAAGGACTACATTCGCGGAGCAAGCACCGGTTGGAGCGCAACCGCTGGTGATACCACAACAACACAGCAAAATAAGGACCTCCGGCTGAAGTCCAACATGAAGTTCATGTGGAACCATGGCGGCAACTGTATTATCAACCAGCATGCAGACGTGAACGGAACCCGCCGGATGCTTGAAGATGATTCGAAACTTGAATTCATTGTCACAGTGGAAGTAGGTTCAACACCCAGCACCCTGTACTCCGACATCGTTTTGCCTGGCACAACCGGTTTCGAAGTTGATAACATCATCACCGGTGAGGGTCATGGGCACAAGGGCAATCATGCGTGGGCACTTTACAATCACAAAGTCATCGAGCCGATGTTCGAAGCTAAAGACGACGTGTGGATCGCTGAACAACTGGCGGACAGGCTTGGATTTGGTGATGAATTCCGCGATGGTCACATCACCCGCGAAGACTGGCTGCGGGACATGGTGGCGGGCGCCCAGGCAAGCGTCCCCGACTTCCCATCCCTTGAAGAATTTAAAGAGAAAGGTTTCTTCAAGCTCCAGGGCGGTAAGCCATTTGTCGCTCTTGCCGAGTTCCGGGCTGACCCGGTGGCGAATCCTCTTCCCACAATGACAGGCAAGATCGAGATTTATTCCCCTGTCTTGGCAACACTGAAGAATGAGGAAATTCCCCCAATTCCGTCCTACATCCCCGAATGGGAAGGTGTGAGTGATCCGTTGCGTGAAAAATATCCGTTGATGATGATGACGACGCACTTTGTTGCGCGTTCACATTCGACCTTTGAAAACGTCGATGTTCTGCGCGAAGCGCATCCGCAATGCTTCTGGATCAATACGTTGGATGCAGAGAAACGAGGCATCAAGAATGGCGACATGGTCAAGGTCTATAATGACCGCGGTATTGTCCATATCCCTGCTTATGTGACCACTCGTATCCGTCCCGGCGTAACCAACATGCCCCAGGGCGCCCACTTTACACCCAATGCTGATGGCGTAGATACTCGCGGCTGCGGTAACACGCTGACAAATTATCGCCCGACCCCGATGGCTAAGGGCTTCACGGCGCACACCAACCTGGTTCAGGTCGAGAAGTTATAAGGAGATGAACCATGGCTAAACAACTTGCTTTTTCCGTCGATATCAACAAATGCTCCGGCTGTAAAGCCTGTCAGATTGCCTGCAAAGACAAGAGCAACCTTCCCATCGGTGTCCGCTGGCGTCGAGTCTTCCAGTATGAAGGCGGCGAGTGGATCGACCAGAATGGACAGATGATTCCGAGTAATGTGTATGCCTATTCCGTTTCCTCGGCTTGTATGCACTGCGCCAAACCCATCTGCATGGACGTCTGCCCGACCAGCGCCATCTCCAAGCGCGATGATGGCATCGTTTTGATCAATGCTGACATGTGTATTGGCTGCCGCTATTGCTCGTGGGCATGCCCCTATGGCGCGCCGCAGTTCAATGAAGAACAGAACGTAATGACCAAATGCGATATGTGCGTTGACCTGGTGGACAAAGGTGAACGACCCGCATGTGTGGAATCGTGCCCCTACCGCGCCTTGGACTTTGGTCCCCTGGATGAACTTCAGGCAAAGTACGGTACATTTGCGGACCCTGCT
>CAMCQT010000207.1 GCA_945877125.1 Candidatus Brevifilum fermentans
CGTTGAATGACCACTGCCTTGTTTTGACCTTTGGACACGATTGCTATCAGTTTCCTGCGTTCTGTTTCTACAAGCTGAACTTTGTGCTTTTTGTTGGGCATCTGTCCATCTTATCTTGACCCTACATCTTAATCAAGTTGTTCTACTAGCTTTGCTCGGCAGTCCTCGCCTGACCATTGACATTGACTTTGTGGGTGACGATATTCATCCCAGTAGACTTCATGTAATTATTATGAGGGTGGCAAAAGAATTGCAAGTTTACGCCGAACCAGTTGCAATCGAACGCTTTATTCCTTTGCCAGAGGGCAGCCATGACCGTAATATCCGCATCGGTCAGTTCGGAAACTTGGAAGTTTTCGTTACAGATCCTTACAGCATTGCTCTTAGTAAACTAGAGCGTGGGTTTGACACGGACTTTGATGATCTTGTTTTTCTCGTTCAGCACGGACTTGTGTCACTCGAAGAACTTGAACGAGTTACCCGTGAAGCCCTGCCGCTCGCCCGCAAATTTGATATGAATTCAACTGAAATCCTTGATCATCTTCAAGAACTAAAAACCCGTCCGAAATAATTTCATCTTTGAATATATATTCCCATAAGTCACCTAAAGTGGATAAGAATCTTTAGAGTTGAAAACGGGTCAGTTTAAGGTGGTGCGATTTGTTAAGGTTTGATGGTTCAAGTCTATCACAAGTGCATGGGGCATGCATGCCCCATGCACTTGTGCGGGCGTCAGGTAATCCAGCGCCTGGTGCGGGCGTTGAAAATTGTAAAAGCGAATGTAATCAGCTAACTGGCGATAAGCCTCCTTTGGGCTGGCGTATTCATGCAAATAAACTTCCTCGTATTTGATGGTGCGCCACAATCTTTCGGTGAAAATATTATCCAGAGCACGCCCACGTCCGTCCATGCTGATCTTGATTTCTTCGCGTTGCAGGCGTTCCAGATATTTTGGGCTGGTGAAGTGACTGCCTTGGTCGCTATTCCAGATTTCGGGTTTGGCTTGAAACAGGGCATTGTCCACGGCAGTCAGCACGAACTCCATCTCCAGGGTTTGGCTGAGTGCCCAGCTCACCACATAGCGAGAATACCAGTCCAGAACCGCAGTGAGATACAGCCAGCCATGCTGAAGGCGAATGTAGGTAATGTCGATACCCCAGATGTGATTGGGATACGCGGCAGTCACGTTTCGTAGCAGGTATGGATAAATCTGATGTTGTGGAGCAGGTTTACTCGTATACGGACTTGGAACCAAGGCAAAAATGCCCATTTCACGCATGTAGGCTTGCACCGTGGGGCGCGAAACACCAAATTCAGGATGGAGCAGGAATGCGATTTTCCGTGAGCCGTAGAACGGACAATCCGTGTAGATTTTATCAATGCGCCGCTTGATCGCCAGTTCGCGCACGGAAGGTGGTACAGGTTCATAGAACAGGCTCGAGTAACTGACCCCAAGCAGGTCTGCCTGTGTTTTCAGCGGCATTTCAGGGTTGTTTTTTTCCAACATTTCCAGTCGCTCTGCTCTACTCATACTTGAAGCCAGATTTTTTTTTCAACCAGGACAACTGAGCGCTCAGTCGCCCAATCTCGGCATATAATTCGTTGATCTGTTTTTCATGCTCAACTTCACGAGCGCGTTCACCTTTGCGGTCATCTTCAAACAGTTGCGCAAAGTCTTCCAAAGCTTGCCTTTTCCATTTATGGATTTGGTTTGGATGTATGCTGTTTTCGGTGGCAATCTGAGCCACGCTCTTGTCTTCTCGGATTGCTTCCAAGACGATCTGTGCTTTTTGAATAGCGGATAGGCGTTTTCTTTTGGGCATGGTTTTCTCCGGAAACTGCACCTTAATTATGCCCGTTTTTGTGTCTAATTTTCCTTATCCACTATAACCTTGAGCGCAGAGATTCGACCTGCGAGCGCTTTACATTACCCGTAAATTTCCATCAGCATCCTCCAAAAAAGGAGTCGCATAAACGGTGCTATACTAGAAATCACGCAAAAACCAGCGGGTTTGAATTAGCATGAAAACATCCACATCAGAATTTCTTCAAAGACTTCGACAGTTCGTTCAGCGGGAAGCGGACGCGCAGTATCGCGCGCTGCAATTGCAGTGGTCACAGCAAATCCAGGAGCGGGTTGCGAGGGGCTGGGCAATCGAAGGTCTGCGTGTGGAGCAGTTCAAGAATAACATCGCACGCTTGGTTTGTGCCACCAATGCTTCCCGTTTTCGCGAAGGAGACTTGGTTGTTTTGCATCGTGGGAATCCTCACGACGAGGACGCCCAACATTGTGAGCTGCAATACGACGGGGAAACCGATTTAGACATCAGCATCATTCGTGGAAATGAATTTTTCTTCTCGGCAAATCCCAACGGTTGGATCATGGATCAGGATTGGTTTGACTCCAGTCCGTTCTATCTTGCCGCGCTCGATCAGGTCGCAGACTCAAACCTAGGGCGCTCGATCATCCTTCCGCTGCTGCAAGGCTCACTAAATCCCAACATTGATTTCGCAAAATACGAGCGCGCCAAAGAAGAATTGAAAGACGCTGGCTTGAATGAAAGCCAGGTCGAATCCGTTGCCTTATCCTACGCAACGGATTTATTGCACCTGATTCAAGGTCCACCAGGCACAGGGAAAACACTCATGCTCGCGCATCTTGCTCGGCTGTTAGTTCAGGATGGACGCCGAGTCTTTGTCACCGCGCTGACACATCGTGCCATTCATAACGCGTTGAACAAGATCGGCAAAATGGACGCATCCATCTCAGTTTGCAAGATCGGCGAAGAACGTCATGCCACAGATCTGGAAGTTTCTAATTTTGGATACTTTAGCGAATCCCGCTTTGGAGAAATCAGCGGCGGATATGTCATCGGCGCCACGCCTTTCGCTTTGCAAACCACGCGGTTATCGGGTGTAGAGTTCGATGTCGTCCTCTTCGACGAAGCCTCACAAATTACTCTTCCATTGGCGATCATGGGCATGTTGGCAGGCAGCAAGTACATCTTTATTGGTGATGAAAACCAATTGCCGCCCGTGACCGTGTTCTCTGCTTCCGAAGCATCACAGACTTCGATCTTCAACTATCTCACGGGGCGTGGACACGAGACCATGCTCAACATCACCTATCGTCTAAACGATGTGCTGACGAGCTGGCCCAGCCGTACCTTTTATCACAA
>CAMCQT010000208.1 GCA_945877125.1 Candidatus Brevifilum fermentans
TTCAAAGTTTTCTTCGTACCGGGAATTCGAATTGCCGTACCTTGCCACGTTCCGGAAATAAAAGCAGCCATTGCATACCTCTTTCTTGGCCAAGGGGGCAATGGACACTTTTGTCCGCTCCCTCAGCCCATAAAAAATGGGATTGGGAGCAAACGGAATATCAGGCGGGGTCGCCTGTCATTCTTACTTTTTCTGACCGGGGAACACCAGCGTGTCCTTCTTGACCGTCACAGTCTGATCGAAGTTCAAACAGCCATACCCTGCGGGTGTTGAATCCTTGGAACCTGTCACCCAGCCGTAGAAGTCGTAACAACCTTTGGGCACACTGATGGTCACAGACTCAAGCGGTTCAAGGGAGATATTCCCCACGCCGCAGCCGAACTCGGTTTTGTAGCTATAGAGATAAAGGGATAAGTCACCATCAGTCGTATTGTTGAAGGTCACATCCGCCTGCGGACCTTCGACCGCGCTCAATAGACCACCGCACTCATTGTCTTCAACTGCGGCGCCGTTGTTACCTGAAGCGCCGGGGGCAACTGCGGCAGGGACAATCACGGCAGGTTGAGTTGGGGGAGCCACGACCGGTTGCTGAACAATTACG
This sequence comes from Candidatus Brevifilum fermentans, assembly GCA_945877125.1. GTDB lineage: Bacteria > Chloroflexota > Anaerolineae > Anaerolineales > Villigracilaceae > Villigracilis. The sequence goes on from CAMCQT010000208.1 coordinate 602, forward strand.
GTCGGTTGGACTGGAATGGGAGTGGGCATCGCTGTGGGAGGGAGCAGCGTGGCGGTCGGGATGGAAGCGGCGGTCAGCGCGATCTGCGTCTGGGCATTGGACATCGCGATTGCTTGAAGTTCGGCAACCGAGGGCGTGGGCGTCCCTTGTGGAGCGCAGGCGGAAAGCGCGGCGATCACGAGCAGGGACAGGAGTACAAACATGGAACGTTTCATTAGATTCACCTCATTGGAATTTGAAAGTAGTGAATAGAGACCGAAAGGCCACTCTAATCACAAGCGCAAAGCGCTAAAAGGGCAGAAGGGGCGGTTAGCCCGAGCTTCAAAAAATGGCAAAAACTTTACAGGGAAACAAAAAGAGCGAGCCAGGGAGATGCAAGCCAAGTGCAGGCATCCTCAAAGGTTCGCTCTGAATATTTTCCAATCAAGCTTTACTATCTTTTGGAGTCAATCATGTGACCAACTCAGTCATCCCGTCGGGGATCGAACCCGAAACAACGTCCAACCGTGCATCCTTTTGGTGAGCGGATCAATATGAGTAACGTCAATATGGATACACGGTTTACACGGGATGAAGATGGGAGCGACGAGTAGCCGCTCCCGACAAACATCTGCGCCTGGCTATCGCCTCCAAAAAGAGACTCGCCTGTGGACAACGCGCGATGTGAGCAGCCCGTTGTCCAAGGGAGGGGTGAAAATGGAGGAGAATCGTATGGCGTAGTGCCTGTCTGCCCAATTGGGCAGTTCCTCTGCCAAGTCACGAACCTGGCGGGGCGCTTAAACACCAAGGAGGAATGATGAAGGATGAAGGATGAAGGATGAAGGAGAAATGCAAGGATGAAGGATGAATTACCCAGCACTTGCGTACTGGGCAAGTGTGAAGGATGAAGAAAACAAAAAAAGCAAAGGCGAAATACTACGCGTGATGAGAAGTAGCAAGAGACAAGGAACGTCTTTTGTTCTTTTGCTCTTTTGCTCTCTTCATCCCTCATCCTTTATCCTTCATCCTTGCACTTACGAGTAGACCACTACCGCATTCGCCAGGACATGCAGGCTTTCCTGCTGGTTCCTGATCTCGGACAGTTGTCCACCGTCGGTCACACGCTGCATCATGGCAGCCACTTCGGATGAACCGGTCTTGAGTAATTCATCGCGCAGCGTGACGAACTGTGCCTTGTCACGCAATTCGCCCACGACGCGGATACGCATTTTCATTTGCAGGCGGATGGTTGCGCCAGAGGATGTTTTTCCGTTCGAGAAACGGATGGTGATGTAGTGCGCCGCCCGTCGCGCGCGCCCAAAGTTGCCAGCGCGTTTTGAGTCGATCGGCGTGTGCTCGTCGTAGACAGCGATGCGGGCAAACAAGTCCACACCCTCGTTGTGACGATATTCCCAGACCCGTGCGATGATGCCTTCGACCTGTGCGCGGTTCAGGCTCTTCTCCTGAATGGGTTCGCCGAAATGAGCGATCAACTTGCCATTGCCATCCAGCAGCGACATCGAGCGCGCATTCACCAAACCGTTGCGCCGTTCGAGAGTTAGCAAACGCCAGGCAGGCAGGTCTGCGGGATCGACGTAATTGAGGAAACTCATGGCATTGGCTTCGTCCAGGAATTTTCGCAGCGTCTCCTGGTATTCCCTATGTACCAGATAACCCTGGATTTTCAAAACATCACCGGGCTGAATGGAGATTGGCGCTCCGCCAATCATGCCATCTGCAAAACGCAATGTAATGTAGGACGCGAACTTCTCGTCGTTCTCGACCAACCGTCCGCGCTGAGACAAAGCCAGGCGGGCAAAGACATCGTTGTTCTTGCCCCAGACCGAACCGATCACGCCGCTGACAACGACCAGATTCAGATCGAATTGTTCCCTGGCTTGCGGCATGGGTCGGACAGGGTGGCTTTTCTTTTTGGCAGGCTCCTCGACCTCCAGAGAATTACGTTGGATGAATTCTGCAAGTATTTTGGTTGCAGCAGGGTCTTCCTCTGTTTCCAATTCAACAGGTTCTTCAACGGCAGGGATCACTGGCTGTGAATCAGATTGGGCAATCGCTTCCTGCGCAACCTGCACAACGCGCTCAAAAGCCTCTTCAAATGTTTCGAACTCAGCCTGTTGATCAACAGGTTTTTCTTTTGCGATCTTTTTTACAATTGCAGTTTTTCCCATTTTTGGGGTAGGCATGGTTCTTTCTCCTGAGTGTTTGATAAATATCTTTTGTACAAATAACTTTTTTATAACAAGCAGGGGAACAACGTCCACGTCCCCTGCCAGGGTAGGATTCCAAATGGAACTAACAGACCAACGTCTGTTATATAAAATTCGTTTATGGATTATTAAAGTACGATCACAGTAACAGGGCAATTGCCCTGAAACCTCGCAAAGCTGGGAGGCGGCAAAGCCTCCCAGGGAAAAGCAGAACCTTTGGAAAAAAGCGTGGACTAGCCCGCAACGGGTTGCGGCTTGTGTCCATTGGGACGGGCAACCAGGAGTGAGCGAGCCGCGTTCTGCAAGCTTGCCTGCAAATCACTGCTGGCTTTCATCGAGTTCGCATAC
>CAMCQT010000209.1 GCA_945877125.1 Candidatus Brevifilum fermentans
AGAGTATTACCCTACATCTTTCACTTGTTGAGATACTAGCCCTCTCCCAATGGGAGAGGGGACTCCCTTCCCCATCGGGGGAAGGGTTGGGGATGAGGGTGCGTAACATCAGTTAATAATTTTATTTTCTTATATCACACTTGCCAGCTTCTTCATTCCAGCTACAGAACGGATTATAAATACAGCGTGTCTCATTCTTGATCGGGGCACACGTATCCACTGACTGACTACACTGGAGGGTGGTCACGTCTAACGTGACACAGCCAGGACCAGCAAGCCGTATCTCGCCTGGTGAGCAGGCTCCGAGGTCTGTGTTGAATGTGGAACCGGGGGAACAGCCCGGGTAGGTTCCGCCGCTCTCAGCCTGACAGCACTGGAATGTATCGCTGTAGGAAAAGCCTGCGGCACATCCTGAATAAGATTGAACAGCCAAAGATGGATTGTCAATTCCAAAAGGCGCTTGAACCAACCCAGTAGGAGGGACGCACTTCCCTTCAAGCGTATCGAAATACAAACCGGTAGTACATTGACCATTTGCATTTGTTCCGATCACACAAGATTGTTGACCGCCCCTATCTGCGAGAACATATCCCACGGGACAACCCGCCACGCCCACTTGCCCGATGATCGGCGAATAATTACATGCGCCAGTTGCGGGGTCAAGAGTGTAACCAGAGTCGCAAGTAGGGACTGCGCCGGTTATATCAGGTGAATTGCTGCAAGTTGGGTTACAAACCGTAACTTCATTTGTTGCCTCTTGTGACTTTGGCCCGAGGCAGGTCAGAATACGTTTACCATTTACAACGGCTTCTTCACATTTAAGGTCTTTGCTAACCTCGTAGATTGCATCAGGAGGAAGCTCAACGGTGGCAAAACTTTTTCCTGCCGCGCAATATTGACCCGCAACTTCGGTCACCGGCAATTCGCATCCGTTTGAAACGATCACGCCAGTGGGAATATAAGCTGCAAGCTGACAATAGGGGGCAAAAACTTTCGGCTCTGTCACCGCACAACGGAAGCCCGTATCGCGCCGGTGATTGGAGGGATTTAGGTAATGACGGATGGCAGATTCAGCTTGATCGAAATCCGTCTCAAACGAACTGCCGCGGATCGAGCGGTACTGCCCGCTTTCAGGTCCAGTGGGGTTGGCAGCCGACGCCTCGTTGTAATACGCTTCGCCGTACCAATCGCTGACCCATTCAAAAATATTACCCGCCATGTCATACAAACCATACGGGCTTACACCAGTAGAAAAGGCGTCCACTTCAGAGGTGCGCCCAGAACAATAACCCAGGTTGAGCAAGTCACAGGCAGGTTTATCTTCACCCCAGGGATACGCATTTCCAGCAGCGCCGCGCGCGGCTTTTTCCCATTGCGCCTCTGTCGGCAACTGTCCCTGCGACCATGAACAATAGGACTGTGACTGATCCCACGTCACCCCCACCACCGGATGATTGGCGTATTCGGGATTGCTGTACACCGGACCACCAAGTTCTTCTACAGGAGCAGAACAAGCGCCAACTGCCACGCATTGCGCGAACATACGATTGGTTACTTTTGTCTGGTAAATCCAAAATCCATCCAGCGCCACATTATGCACAGGCGCATCAAAACCGCCATTGCCCATAATAAATTCTGACGGCGGCACATACACCAAAGTACTTCCATCGATCCACTTCATCGTCGTGCCATTTTGAGGGCCAGATAAAGCCACAGGCACCAGGGTTGGAGTTGGCTCAACAACCTGCACTTCAGTCGGCGGCAAAGGCGTAGCCGTCACCACAATTACAACTGGCGTCGGTGTGCCGCACGCCGATAATACAAATGTGAGTATCAAGCCAAATACAAATATCACATAACGAAGTTTATGCTGTGGATAGCGAACTTTTTTCATTCAATCTCCTTTTCTCGCAACTTGCAAGACCATATTATTATAATGCAGCGTAAAACTTTATTTTTGTGAGCCTGAACGCGTCGAATTTAATTCCTGATGAAGTACATCGGTCAGACTCAGCCCGGAGCTGGGCACTGCACAAGGAGCAGTTCTCTCCCTTTGGCAGAGTTTGCTAAATTTGCTCATTTATTTACACACCTTACGCAATTCAATCCCGAAGGCGGTGTGTTGAGCCTGTCGAAACAGATGGCAGGATTAGACTTCTTGCAAAAGTCTTAAGATTTATCGCAGAGGCGCGGAGAGCGCAGAGAAATTATTAAACTCGGCGAACTCTGCGCCTCTGCGGTTCAAAAAACTCCCTTTTGTTTTTACTTATGCAAGAGGTCTATTATAGAAAATTACATGGTTGAACCTAAATCCCGCAGGGATGATATGGATTTCGCAACCCATGATACCCCTACGGGGTTGAATGAATGGCTTGCCAAAATCTATAATCATTTGACCCCTTCGGGGTCATCCTAAAAATATTTTGCGTAAGGTGAGTTATTTAGAATAACCAAAACCGGTAGAACTCTAGTTCCTAAACCAGCCGGCCAATTGCCCCAAGCCAAGCAGGGTTACAACCACAAGTAACGCGCCCCATTCAAAAGTAAATTGCACCTGCAAAAGCATTGCAATGGATGCAAGAAATAATCCAACAAACGCCAGCAAGCTGATGCGTAAAAGGTGACGGCGCTCAAGTCCGCGTGTCTCGGCGTCATCTGCCATGCCGCGCAGACGCAGACGAAAATCGGTCATATCCCAGGCGATGAGGGCAAAGATTCCACCTGCAAACATCCAGCCAGGGATGAAGCCAAACCATAAACCGATTGCGGCCGCTACGGTGGAAAGGAACAAGGCAAGCGAAGAGTACCATTTCAATTCCTGCCAGATAGCGAAAAGCCAGCCTGCCCCTAGAATTAAGATCCAGGTTGAAAAGGATGTAAATCCACGCTGGGCAAAACCAAATGCAAGCGAAGCAGAACAAATCACAATGCTCGACAAAAGTACGATTAATGTCACAATGACCTCGGAAAGGTGTGCAAGCAAAGGTTGTCAGGGAGAGGTAACCTCAGGTAGGATAGTTCGGGACCAACCAAACCAAACTACCCGAGGTTCAAAATGGAATATAACATTGAAAAGATAAACCAAATAGGCAAGATGTTGGCGGAAGTGATTGAAG
>CAMCQT010000210.1 GCA_945877125.1 Candidatus Brevifilum fermentans
AGAAAAATATGGGTCTTGGCATTCCCAGTTCGCGGGTCGGGCAGCCCTTCAAAGTGCCGAACTATATCTGCTGTAGGTTGTTGCTTCATGGCTATGAGACTCCTTTTTCCTCATAGCCATTTTCTCATATTCCAAATGCGATTGCCCTAATCGAAACCGTCTAAAAAGAACGAACAGGCGGTTAATGCCTGTTCGTTCTAAAATTGATTATTCTTGAACGCCCCTGCCCTCTCGTTTAATTACTTCAAAGCCAGCAACAACTTAGACAGGTCAGCGGGGGAAGATAATAACACCCGAATTGTTCGTCTGCCTGCGGCAACCAGCGCTTCGTAATCGCCGAGCGCCTGGGCGCGGATTAACGTGCCGAAGGTCATGCCTTGCGTGGGGATTTCCATGTCGGTTTGGGCATCGTACACGACCTGAATGAACAATCCCTTGTTGGGACCGCCCTTGTGAAACTGTCCCGTGGAATGTTGGAAGCGCGGACCAAAACCAGCAGACACGGCGCACTTTGTCTTTTCGCGGATGGCAACACGCATCGCCTGCAAAGCATCCACAGTTTCATTATTGCGTGGGATATAGGCATTGATGGTGACGAAATCGCCTGTGGCGGCTTTGGACAAAAAGGCTGCAAGTTCTTGTGTTGCGTGTTGCGTGTCGATTAAATCTACTTCGGAGAGTTTGCCTGTTGCCTGATAATCTTTGATCTTGGCAATCGTGCGGAGTTTGCTGTCTTGCACGTCGGGCTGGTCAAAGGTGTTGATTCCCAAAATATGGCACGCCACCGAAACCGCGATCTCCCAGCGGAAGAATTCCGCGCCCACGTCGTACGGGCTCATGAATGGGAATTCGATGACGGGGAAGCCTGCATTCTTGAGTGCGATCACGTTGGCATCCAACTCACCCGTCTGGCGCAGATAGACGAACAGGCGGTCGTTGCCGTACATTTCCGGCGCGGCAAGCGGCTCCAACGGAACGGGAAGGATTCCCTTGCCGTGCTTGCCACTCGACTCAGCGATGACTTGCTCGATCCAGCCAGCGAAAGCGGAAACGGGCGCGTCGCTCAACACGGTCAGCTTGTCTCTGCCTGCGAGAGCAGATTCAGCGAGCAGGGCGCCGAGCGCAAAACCTGCACTTCGATTGTCATGTGAAACTTTCTTGATCTTCTCAGCGGAAGCCAGGAGTTTTTCCAAGTCCATGCCGAGCAAGGCGGCGGGGACAAGACCGAAATCGGTCAACGCGGCGAAACGTCCGCCGACCATTGGGTCTGCGTTGAATACTTTTCTAAATCCGCGGTCTTTGGCGAGTTTTTCAAGGGATGAACCCGCATCAGTTGTGACGACGAAGCGCGAGCCGTTGCCCTTGCTGAGTTCCCAGAAATAATCAAACGCGGCGAGCAGTTCCGCGGTGCCGCCTGATTTACTGGCGAGGATGTACAACGACTTTTCGGGTGGATATTGCTCAGCGGCTAAAGCAACCTGCTGCGGGTCGGTTGAGTCGAGAATCGCAAGGCTTAACTTGGCTTCGATATTTGCGCCTGCAAGAAGTGAACTCAAGACTTCGGCGGTCAGCGAGGAGCCGCCCATGCCAATCACGAGGACACGGTCAATGCCTTCGTCGTGAATTTCTTTTGCGAAGGATAAATAGCCCTCGAGGCGCGTGCGGGCATCTTCGATGGAGTGCAGCCAGCCGAGGCGGATTTTCACTTCGGCTTGACCTTTTTCTTCGGTGTCCCAAAGTGTGGGGTCATGCACCCAAACTCGGGCGGCGACGGAATGCTCTTCCAGCGTAGTCAAACGCTTGGACACAGAATCAGCCAGAGGCTTGATAGAGTCCACGGCGGTCTTCCTTCTATCCTCAATTGCATCGAGCAGAGTCTTGAACGCATCCGCAAAAGACTTCACGCCTTCATCTTCCAATTCCTGAGTGACCTTCTGCATCGAAACGCCAGCGGCTTCGAGTTCGGCAAAGAACATTTGCGACTCTTCAAGTCCGCGGGTGATGGTGAGCGCGGCATTGCCGTGGTCGCGGAAGGCATCGAGCGTGGCGGGCGGAACGGTGTTGACGGTGTCGGGACCGATCAGGCTGTCGACATAAATGGTGTCGGCGTAGGCAGGATTCTTCGTGCCCGTGGAAGCCCACAGCGGACGCTGGACGCGGGCGCGGAAGCGAGCCTTGAGCGTGGCAAAACGCGGCGAGGTGAAAATGGACTCGAAGGCGTCGTAGGCAAATTTGGCGTTGCCGATTGCCGCCCTGCCGCGCAGAGGCGAACCATCGGGAAGGCGCGGGTCAATTTTGGTATCAACACGCGAGACGAAAAACGAGGCGACGGACGCAACCATGTTGATGGGTTCGTTCATCGCAACGCGGTCTTCAAGCCCCGCGATGTAGGCATCCATGACGGCGGCGTAACGTTCGAGGGCAAAGATCAGCGTGACGTTGACATTGATGCCCGCAGCAATGGTTTGACGAATGGCCGGAATGCCTTCTTTGGTGGCTGGGATTTTCACCATCAGGTTCGGGCGGTTGACGCGCTCCCAAAGTTCCTTGGCTTGTTTGGCGGTGCCTTCGGTATCGTTCGCAAGGTACGGGCTGACCTCAAGACTGACGTAGCCATCGCCGCCTTTGGTTTCATCGTACATCGGGCGGAAGAGATCGCAGGCTTCCTGAATATCTTCAATAGCAAGCTGCCAGAAAATTTTCTCCGCATCCCAGCCAGACCATGCCAACGGAATCAACGCCGCATCGTAATCATTTGTTTTCGCGATCGCGTTTTGAAAAATAGTCGGGTTCGATGTGACGCCGCGAATATCGCCGCGCTCGATCATGGCTTTGAGTTCGCCAGTTTCGAGAAGTTTTCTCTGAATGTTGTCGTACCAGAGGGATTGACCGAGGGATGTTAGTTTCTTGATTGATTCAGACATGATAAAAAATTACTCCTTGAGTTAAGTGCGTGATTGGTGCTTGGAGATTAGAGATTGGAGATTAATAAATTACTAATTGCCAATCTCTAATTACCAGTCTCTATTTACCAATTACCAATCGCTAATTTTCTTGTTCCATTAATTTTATTTTCCCCACCCGCCTTGCAAGCCGTTCGCCGCC